>NZ_JANQDF010000111.1:0-11055 GCF_029891675.1 Anabaenopsis tanganyikae CS-531 | reverse complement strand
GTAAGGAAGATGCTGTCACCCTCGCACTTAGGGGGTAGGATTCTCACCTACATGAACACATAGTTATAAGAATCTGGTTTTCACCAAACCTTACCTTCCGTCCCTGAGCATTAGTACTCATTTAGGAAGAACGAATCGCACTCTAATTACTAGCTTACAACCGGAAATTTTATATTTTCTAGTCCCACTATTTCAGGCCTAGCCATGATAGCACACCTTGGTTAGTGAAGTACTCAATCACCACCATCAATAAAAAGCCAATCATTGCTGCTCGGCCGTTTAAGCGTTCAGCATATTCATTAAAGCCAAACTTAGGCTCTTCTAATTTGGGGGTAATTGTTGGTTGTGATTGTGACATTTTCTAGAAACCTCTTTTTGGCGGGAGTTAAAACAGTGAACAGTAAAGGATTATCAAACTTGCAGACGGCATTGATCACCACACTGAATTTAAAACTTGGAGAACCTGACCCCCAGATGATTGGTAACTGGTGGTAGTGATGGTGGTGCATAAATCCCCGAATCTGCTACAGCCTCCAAATAGGAAACCGTACAATCCTATTTTAACAATTTGTAATTATTTTTTATATATTGTAGAAATATGGGGGCAATAGTCAAGGGCAGGAGTTTGATCACCTAGCTGAGTAATTAGCTATCCCTAATACGGAAGTGCAAGTCTGAGCAGGCTAAAGTTGAACAAAAAAATCATTAGAGGCGGAACATGGAAATCGGCGTTCCTCGGGAGTTTAAGGATCAAGAGTTTCGGGTAGGGTTAAGTCCCTCTAGTGTGCGGGTACTCAGAGAAAATGGCCATACCATTTTTGTTCAGAGTCAAGCAGGTAGTGGTGCGGGATTTACAGATGAGGACTATCAACAGGCCGGGGCTGAGATTGTTTGCACAGCCGAAGCAGCATGGAATCGGCACTTAGTTGTCAAAGTCAAAGAACCTTTGACAAATGAGTATAAGTATTTACAAAAAGGGCAGATATTATTTACTTATCTGCATTTAGCAGCCGATCGCAGTTTAACCGAGCATTTAATTGATTGTGGCACTTGTGCGATCGCTTACGAAACCGTAGAACAAACCGGTGCCAATAAACTACCCTTGCTCAGTCCCATGAGCATTATTGCTGGTCGCCTAGCAGTACAATTCGGAGCCAGATTTCTAGAACGCCAGCAAGGTGGTAGAGGAGTTCTCTTAGGGGGTGTCCCTGGGGTCAAACCAGGAAAAGTAGTAATTTTAGGCGGCGGCGTTGTGGGTACAGAAGCGGCTAAAATTGCTGTGGGTATGGGTGCTGCTGTGCAAATCTTAGATGTAAATGTCGAGCGGTTATCTTACTTAGAAAATGTATTTGGTTCTAGAGTAGAACTACTATACAGCAACTCAGCCCATATCCAAGCTGCTATCAAAGAAGCTGATTTACTCATTGGTGCTGTTTTAGTCCCCGGACGCAGAGCGCCCATACTAGTATCCCGTGAATTTGTCCAACAAATGCGCCCCGGTTCGGTAATTGTAGATGTTGCAGTTGACCAAGGCGGTTGTGTAGAAACTTTACACGTGACCTCACACACCAATCCTGTATACATAGAAGAAGGTGTCGTACATTATGGAGTTCCCAATATGCCGGGTGCAGTACCTTGGACGGCTACCCAAGCCCTTAATAACAGTACATTACCTTATGTTGTCCAATTAGCAAATTTAGGTATTAAAGCCCTAGAAGTCAACCCAGCCTTAGCTAAAGGTCTGAATGTGCAAAATCACCGCTTAGTACATCCAGCAGTGCAAGAAGTTTTCCCGGATTTGGTAAATTAAGATATTCGGTAATTGCGCTACTATATCCTCTAAGGTTAGACCAAAAAGCCTGCCTATGCAGGCTCAATACTTTATAGTTAAAATTTTAGTTGTTAGCTAATATACTTTACTAGTATGTACTGTATACTTTATACTTGACATATCGATGAATATCAAGGTCTACAAATCATGCGCAAGTAATTATATATACTAATAAGCCTAGAAAGTCAGTTTTTGAGTATTAGGTTTAAATAACAAAAATATAATCAGATATATTCAAATATTAACACCTATAGCACAAAAATATCATGAATTTTTGCCTATATTATATTGTAATGCAAGATGTGAATGTGATATATTAGTCTTGAGTTCAAGAAGCGTAGATCCTTGGAAAGTGGTGAAAGTCCTGATCTGAGAGTGCGGAGAGTTAGAATTAACCTAACCATAGCTCCTGTGTGGCAGGAAATCCTATAAATTAGACGAAATAAAACATTTTCAAGAGTAGCTAATCAAATCAGAACTGAAAAAAGGTAAAAGTAGTTCGGAAATCTATCTCAGATTAGAAACCGAATAGTGCGGCTTGTAGTTAGCCCTGTAAGGTGTAAGACCTTACCAAGCTAGAAATATTTGACTATATTTTTAGTAACTATATTTACATTTTAGCCAAAAAGTGTATCCTAAGTGGTATGGCTAACTCAGGGAGATAAATCGTGGAATTTTTATCTGATTCTGTGGTGTTATCACGGATGCAATTTGCATTAACAGCACTATTCCATATGCTCTGGCCAGTCCTAACAACGGGGATGGGGATTTATCTGGTCATCGTTGAAGGAGTATGGCTAAAAACTCAAAATCCTGATTATTACCTTCACGCTCGGTTTTGGTCTAAATTTTATGTCCTTAACTTTGGTATTGGCGTAGCAACGGGTATACCCATGGAATTTCAGTTTGGCACCAATTGGGGACCATTCTCGGAAGCCGTGGGTAACTTTTTTGGTAGTGTTATTGGTTTTGAGGCTTCTTGGGCGTTTATGCTAGAAGCTGCATTTTTAGGCATTATGTTATTCGGCTGGGAGCGTGTCAATCCCGCCATTCACTATCTTTCCACAATTTTGGTAGCTGTAGGTGCGAACTTATCCACCCTGTGGATTTTGACAGCAAACTCCTGGATGCAAACCCCCGCAGGTGGGCAAATGGTGGATGGTAAATTTATTGTCAGTGATTATTTTCAAGCAATTTTAAATCCCTTTATGGTTAACAGTGTACTGCATATGTTTTTCGCGACACTGGAAACCTCTTTATTTGTGATTGGGGGAATTAGCGCTTGGTATATTTTAAAGCAACGTCAACCGGGTTTCTTTTCTAAGTCTTTTAAGATTGCCTTAGCAGCTGCGATCGCAGTTGCACCATTACAAATATACATCGGACACCTCAGCGGCGAGCAAGTTTATCACTATCAACCCACGAAACTCGCAGCCATGGAAGCCCAATGGGAATCTTCACCAGCGGGACAACCTGCTGACTGGAGTTTGTTAGCCATACCCAACGAAAAAGCCCAAAAAAACGACTGGGAAATCACCGTTCCCAACGCCCTGGGGTACATTCTGGAATTTAAGAGAAATCTTTCCGAACCAGTACGGGGACTAAAAGAGTGGAAACCAGAGGATCGACCCCACATGGTCGGTTTAATTTATTACGCCTTCCGCACCATGATCGCCATTGGCTTTTTCTTAGCCGGTTTAATGTTCTTCAGTACATTACAATGGTTACGCGGTAAACTATCAGTAGAAAACATTACCCAGCAATCCTGGTTGTTACGGGGTTGGATACTTGCAGCACCTCTAGGATACATCGCCGTAGAGTCCGGGTGGATTGTGCGCTGTGTAGGAAGACAACCTTGGACACTTTACGGACAAATCCGCACCGTTGACGCTGCTTCTCATATACCTGCTAGTAATGTTTTAGTTTCACTCACCAGCTTTGCTACAGTTTACACTCTCTTATTTATTGCAGCTTTGTACTTTGGTAGTCGCATAATACGTCAAGGTCCAAATCTAGATTTACCAGTCCCAGGACTAGAAATTACTCAACCCGCAGTACAAACCACCCCTGGGGAGTTTCTACCCGATGAACGTCCCGCAGAAGCACAACAATAATCAGAAAATTCCAAAAACTCTAATTTAGCAACCAATCTCAAGAGTTAATTATATGGAGACACTCCAGTATTTTCTCCCCCAAGTATGGTTTGTAATTTTGGCTTTGTTCCTGTTCCTCTACGTCATGCTAGACGGTTTTGATTTAGGGGTGGGGATACTATCTCTCACCTCATCCGACGAGGAACGCCGGGGAATTTTAATGACCAGTCTCAGTAATATTTGGGATGCAAACGAAACCTGGCTAGTTTTAATGGGAGGGGGTCTGTTCGGTGCGTTTCCCTTGGCTTATGGCACAATTTTAAGCGCCTTGTATATTCCCATTCTGACTATGGTGTTTGGGTTTATTTTCCGGGGAGTAGCCTTTGAATTTCGGGAGTTATCCAACCGCAAATTTTTATGGAATTTTGCCTTTGGTGCTGGGAGTTTTACCGCCGCGCTCGGTCAAGGTTTTGCTTTAGGTGCGGTACTCAAGGGAATTAAAGTTGATGAAGCTGGACACTTTATTGGTACAACCTGGGACTGGTTGAGCATTCCTTCTGTGTTAGTGGCTTTAACTTTGATTCAAGCCTATGTTTTAATTGGTTCGACTTACCTGGTGTGGAAGACTACAGGAGAATTACAAGCTACTCATTTTAAAACTGCTAAAATTGCCGCTTGGACGACTTTAATAGGCGCTATTTTCATCACCATTAGCACACCAATTATTTATGAAAATGCCAGAGCACGCTTATTTCAACAACCACTAGTATATATCTTTGCTGTGATCCCTGTGTTGGGAGTGTTACTAATTTGGCAACTTCTCAAGAGTCTTAACCTGAGAGAGGAAAGAGCGCCGTTTGTCTGGACTATTCTTTTATTTGTCCTGACTTTTTTGGGGTTGGGATTAATTGTTTTTCCTTATATTATCCCTAATCAAATTACCATCTATCAGGCGGCGGCTGATCCGAGTTCCCTGGTAATTATGATTATTTTTATCGGGTTTCTGATTCCGGTGATGTTGTTTTACAACCTTTACCAGTACATTGTGTTTCGCGGTAAGGTGACTGGGGGACAGTATGGGGAGTCATAAAGTCATGGAAGGTGATCTAGAACTCCCCTGACCTCTCACGACTCATCTACAATAGAAATAGAATTTGTTGAGATTTGTATAGTTAGAGTTTAAGCTGTCATGGCTCCTGCCGTTTTAATTGAAAAGCTACAAAAGAACTACGGTAAAGTAGTCGCAGTCAAAGATGTATCCTTTGAGGTAAAACCGGGGGAAATCTTTGGTTTACTCGGTCCTAACGGTGCGGGTAAAACTACGACTCTGCGAGCTTTATGTACTCTGACAACACCGGATGCTGGCAAAATCGAAGTATCTGGTATATCGGTGACGGAGAACCCGAAAATCGCTCGCCAAAAACTCGGCTATGTAGCCCAAGAAGTCGCATTAGATAAGGTTCTAACTGGAAGGGAACTACTACAACTCCAAGCAGCGCTGTATCACATTCCCCGGTCCGTGGCTAAACAGCGGATTGATATGGTCTTAAATTTACTGGGTTTACAGGAATACGCCGATAAAAAAACCGGAACCTATTCCGGTGGTTTACGCAAGCGCCTAGACTTAGCAGCGGGTTTACTCCATGCTCCAGATGTTTTAGTGTTAGATGAGCCCACCGTGGGGCTTGACATAGATAGCCGTTTTGTGGTATGGGAATTTTTACGCCACTTACGCGCCTCTGGAACAACAGTATTGATTACCAGTCACTATTTAGAAGAAATCGACGCATTAGCCGATCGCGTGGCTATTATTGACCGTGGTACGGTGATTGCGGCGGGTACACCTTCTCAATTAAAAGATCAAGTTGGGGGCGATCGCATCACTCTGCGCATCCGGGAATTTTCCCCAGCAGAAGAAGCCGAAAAAGCCAAACAAGTGTTACAAAACTTACCCTTTGTCCAAGAAGTAATTATTAACAGCGCCCAAGGTAATTCCCTCAACTTGGTAGTAACACCAGAAAATGATGCCTTAATGACCATACAGCAATCCCTCAACACTGTGAGCTTGCCGATCTTTGGTATTTCTCAATCTCGGCCCAGCCTAGATGATGTTTACCTCGCGGCCACCGGGCGAACTTTGCTGGATGCAGAACTCGCTGCAATTAGCACCCGCGATCTCAAAGCTGAGAAAAAGCAAAATATGAGATAGTCATTGGTCATGGAACTTCCCGCTTTTCCCCTACTTCCTAAATTACTATGAGTGTTACCCCTAAATCTGAAATGAATTGGCAGCAATTAGCATCGCCAGAATTAGATGTGAATACTGCCCCCAATTTATTGGGTGAACTAGTCCAAGAGACCCTAGCTTTAACTCGTCGCTTGTTTATTCAATTACAACGCCGTCCCTCAACCTTAGTTGCTGGAATTATTCAGCCGGTGATGTGGTTAGTGCTATTTGGGGCTTTATTCCAAAATGCCCCCAAAGGTTTGTTTGGAACTACGAGCAATTACGGTCAATTTTTGGCGGCTGGTGTAATTGTGTTTACAGCTTTTGCCGGTGCTTTGAATGCTGGGTTACCGGTGATGTTTGACCGGGAATTTGGCTTTTTAAATCGGTTACTGGTAGCACCTTTAGCTTCTCGGTTTTCCATTGTCTTTGCTTCCGCCATCTTTATCATTAGCCAAAGTTTACTACAAGCAGCGGTAATTGTAGCAGCAGCAGCATTTCTAGGGGCAGGCTTACCCGATGCCGCCGGGTTGAGTGCGATCGCCTTAATCGTGTTTCTGCTCTCCTTGGGTGTAACCGCCATTTCCCTGGGTTTAGCCTTTGCCTTACCTGGACACATTGAATTAATTGCGGTTATTTTTGTCACTAACCTACCCTTATTGTTTGCCAGTACCGCCTTAGCTCCTTTATCCTTTATGCCAGGGTGGTTGCAAATTGTCGCTACCCTCAACCCCCTGAGCTTTGCCATAGAACCAATTCGTTACCTATATCTTCACAGCGATTGGGGGCTAAATAGTGTAGTCATGTCAGCACCTTGGGGTAATGTTACCTTTGGGGGAGCGCTCCTGGTGTTGTTTGGCTTTGCGTTGATAGCTTTATTGAGCATTCAAACCCGACTGCGGCGGACTCTGGCCTAGAGCTTCAGTCAGCTAAATTATTGATAGTAATTTTACAGTCAAAACTCCATGGAAAAACCATTTTTATCACTTACTCAATTTTCCCTGCTCAGTGTTGCAGGAATTAGCGTGGCTTCCTTGCTTCTCGCTCCACCGAGTTTGGCTCAATTTAACTCTGTAGATCGTGGCACAAACCAGAATAGTGACCCATTAGCTAGCCCAAACTCAGGTGATTTAAATATGTTTGATATTATTCACCGGGCGAATTTGGGGAATGTCAACTGGAATGCTGATGAGCAACAACAACAAATAGACTCAGCAGCATCCGACTTTAGAGCCAGACAACAAAAAGCTTTTCAAGAACAGGAACGCTCAAATACAGATTCACCATCGGTTTTACCTCAAGGAACTGAATCACCATAAATTGGATTTGAATTAACCTTATGGGTATAAGGTTAATTCAAAATCTCAAAACTACAGACCAAGTGCCGCTAAAACATCACTGGCGTGAGTAGTAGTATTTACACTAGCGTCAACATGAACGATTTTGCCGTTAGGGTCAATTACGTAGGTAACACGCTTGGCGTAACCACCGCCATCGACATCATAAGCCTTGATTAAACTTTGGTTAGTGTCAGCCAACAAAGGAAAGTTGAGATTATATTTTTGGGTAAAGGCCTGATGAGAGGCTTGATCATCGGCGCTGACTCCCAGCACCACTACATCTTTACCTAAATATTCAGGTTGAGCATCCCGGAAGCTACAAGCTTGTTTGGTGCAACCTGGGGTGTCATCTTTGGGGTAGAAGTATAAAACAACTGTCTTCCCCGCAAAATCAGATAATGAAACCGTATTACCGTTAGTATCTTTGACGGTAAATGCAGGTGCATCCGTACCAACTGCTAGAGGCATAATGAACCTTTCCTGTTTTAAATTGATGACTTTGAAATTTTACAATAATTTACAATATTTAAGGAATTGACTCAAAAAAATCGTACTGAAAACTGGGAAGTGACCAATGACTAATGACCAGAAAACCTTATCTTATGCCAGTAGTACAGTAGAAAGGGCTAGGCGATCGCTTATATGCTCTCCTTTTAATCTTGTATTGTTGCAAGCTATGCGTCAGCAGAGTTTACCATTAAGTGCCATCGCTATGGAAAATGGTGTCCAGAATGGCTATACTAAAAGCCCTTTATCAGAACTGGCTTGTGATGATGCTTTAAACTGGCTGATTCAAGTGGGTATTTTGCGGCGAGAAGTCGATGGTCAGGGAATTACGGATAGTTTCCGCCTCACTCCTCTAGGTCATCTGTTGGTGGAACAATTCCATGGCCAAAATTGGCCTAATGCTTCCTGGAGCGATCGCTTGTATAATGCGGGAGTTTACTGGTTTCGACTACCCTTTTAATTACGAACTATGAAAGCAATTATGGTAGTGGGAACAACATCCCACGCTGGGAAATCACTGATAAGTACAGCTATTTGTCGGATTCTGTCGCGGCGTGGTTGGCGGGTCGCTCCCTTTAAAGGTCAAAACATGGCACTGAATGCTTATGTCACCGCCAATGGGGGAGAAATTGGTTATGCTCAAGCAGTACAAGCTTGGGCAGCTGGTGTTATCCCTGGGGTAGAAATGAACCCAATTTTACTCAAACCCCAGGGGGATATGACATCCCAAGTGATTATCAAAGGTAGAGCTGTAGGCAAAGTCAAAGCTTCAGATTATTATGAACAATACTTTAATATTGGTTGGCAGGCAATAGAAGAGTCTCTAAAACATTTATCCACAGAATTTGATTTACTTGTCTGTGAAGGTGCGGGTAGTCCGGCGGAGATTAACCTCAAGCACCGCGACTTAACTAATATGCGGATAGCAAAATATTTAAACGCACCAACTATATTAGTAGTTGATATTGACCGGGGTGGTGCTTTTGCTCATGTGGTGGGAACTCTGGAGTTACTAGAACCAGAAGAACGTCAATTAATTAAAGGTATAGTAATTAACAAATTCCGGGGTCAGCGATCGCTTTTGCAACCCGGGATAAAATGGTTAGAAGAACGTATTGGCATTCCTGTGATTGGTGTGATCCCTTATTTTCAAGAAATTTTTCCCGCCGAAGACTCCCTAGACCTACTAGAACGTAAGTCATACAAAACCAATACTGACCTGAATATCACTGTTATTCGCTTACCCAGAATTGCTAACTTTACCGATTTTGACCCCTTAGACTCGGAGCCGAGTGTTGCGGTAAAATTTCTGAGTATGAAGCAAGATTTAGGACATCCCGATGCCGTAATTATCCCAGGAACAAAGACCACAATTACCGACTTGCTACTAATGCATAAAACGGGTATGTCCGAAGCAATTAAAAACTATGCAGCTTCTGGCGGTACAGTGTTAGGTATTTGCGGCGGCTATCAAATGCTAGGGCAAATTATCGCTGATCCCGAAGGAGTAGAAGGACAAGCAGGTAGATTTCAGGGGTTAAATCTTTTACCCATTAGAACTGTAATTACCGGACAGAAAATTACTCGTCAGCGCCAAGTTAGCTCCAATTATCCCCAAATGGGTTTACCAGTCAACGGCTTTGAAATCCACCAAGGGCGATCGCGCATAGAACAATCAGAAGATAACCCAGGATACCATCATTTATTTGATGATCCTAATTTAGGACTAGTGGATAACTCTCAATCTGTTTGGGGTACATATCTCCATGGACTGTTTGATAATGGCCCTTGGCGACGGGCTTGGTTAAATCGTCTGCGTCAACAACGAGGTTTAAAATCTTTGCCCACAGGTGTTGCTAACTACAAAGAACATCGAGAACAAATTTTAGACTCTCTGGCTACAGAAATTGAAACCCATTTAAACTTAGAGCCAATTTTACCTTAACTAAAATTATTGTTCATGACTATTCGCGTCCGCTTTTTACCAGATGATGTGACTGTTAATGCCGAAGTGGGAGAACCGCTGTTAGATGTAGCGCAACGGGCTGGGGTGTTTATTGCCACCGGGTGCCTCATGGGTTCTTGTCATGCTTGCACTGTTGAACTAGAAGATGGCGAAGTCATTCGCGCCTGTATTTCCTCAGTGTCACCAGAGCGCGAAGAAATGATCATTAATTTGTATGGTGACCCTACTTGGTAATTCTTTGTCCTGATTTTGTTACGTGAGCATTTAATATTTAGGTATCATAAACCTATACCAATAATTATTGCTGTTGAAACTACGGGGGATACACTACCAAAAGTGTGTAACCCCCCATAGTATTTAATTGCTCAGAATGGTTAGCTTTGAGATTTAACATTCAAAGCATATTCTTTGAACCTTTCCAAATCAGCTTCAATGGTAGACTCAACTACCCGCCCCAAAAACAAATTATCCATAATTTTGCCAATAATTCCAGGGATGGCATAGGAAACCGTCATTTTGACAATACTACTACCATGGCGGTCATAAAAGCGGATCGCACCTTGATTTGGCAGACCATCAACGGATTCCCATTGAATAATTTGCTCTTTGACGACCTTGAGCATCCGGGATTTCCATTTAAATTCCAGACCCCCTGTACTAAGTTTCCATAGAGATATGTCCGGGTTGTCTGGCGAAATCCTCACAGAATCAATCCACTTCATCCAACGTGGCATTTGCTCTAAGTCAGACCACAGACCCCATACTAGTTCTATGGGAGCATCGACTTCAATCTGCACACTATGCTCTAACCACTCTGCCATTTTCTTTGATTCCGATACTTTTTTGCTACATTTCACTAACAAATACACTCTTTAAGAGAGGGCGTATCAACCAATGCACGGAGGAAAATCCCCCGCGCACCATTTATGTCCCGGCTCATTACCCGCCCGTCAGATGGAGACTTAACGAACTTAGCACCACCAAGGTTGGGGATGATTTCACCAGTCCAACTGACTGTTTTTGATGTGTACGCTTCGTTGACATCCATAACTACTTTATTAGTTTCAAAAGCCTTATGCTTGAGAAAACAC
>NZ_JANQDF010000110.1:0-19651 GCF_029891675.1 Anabaenopsis tanganyikae CS-531 | reverse complement strand
TGGATAACAAAGTAATTGCGCTGCGCAATCAGGCGTTTTAACTCTGGTAACCGTTCACTGGTCGGTAGGGTATAGTGTATATCTGGTTGACAAGGGCCAGCGGTATTAAACCATTTAGTCATAAAAGTTTAGGTATAGGTTGATTTGATTATAACTTCTATGATTGTTGACGGTTGACTGTTGACACAAGATAACCGACTTGTCGGGGATCTTTCCCACTGAAGAAACTAATAAAAAATGAAGTCTGAAGGCTGAAAAAATCATACTTCCTACTTCACCTTTTTTTGATACCAAATTCTAACTTTATGCTAGCGAAACATACTACTTACTGAAGTATCTTCATGAATTCGCCAAATGGTTTCCCCTAACAGGTTAGCTACTGACAGGGTTACTAGTTGAGGAAAGCGATCGCATTCTGGTATAGGAATAGTATTAGTAACTATCACTTCTTCAAACAGACCACTAGATAAACGTTCCTTAGCTGGTGGGGAAAACACCGCATGAGTTGCACAAGCATAGACTTGACGCGCCCCCTGTTGACGCAGTAGTCGTGCGCCTTCGGTAATTGTACCGCCAGTATCAATCATGTCATCTACCAGAATGGCTGTTTTACCCTTCACATCACCAATGACATTCATCACTTCAGCGACATTATGGGCTTGACGACGTTTATCGATAATAGCCAGGGGTGCATCATCGAGCTTTTTAGCAAATGCTCTGGCTCTTGCTACACCGCCGACATCGGGAGACACAACCACAATATCTGACAGTTGTTTACTCGCCAAATAATCAAAAATGACTGGGGAACCGTAAACATGATCAAAAGGTATGTCAAAATAGCCTTGAATTTGCGCTGAGTGCAAATCCATAGCTAAAACCCGACTAGCGCCGGCTTTAGTAATCAGGTTAGCCACCAATTTGGCTGTAATTGACTCTCTACCTGCGGTTTTGCGGTCAGCGCGAGCATAGCCATAATAGGGAATTACTGCGGTTATCTGTCGTGCGGAAGCGCGACGACAAGCATCAACCATAATCAGCAATTCCATTAAGTTGTCGTTAACGGGTTTACAAGTTGGTTGGATTAAATAAACATCACAACCCCGGATAGATTCTTGAATTTGAACATATAGTTCCCCATCCGCGAACCTTTTACGAATCATTGGCCCCAAGTCCATCCCCAGGTAACGAGCGACTTCTTGAGACAGTGGTACATTAGCAGAGCCAGAAAATAGTCGCAGGCGATGATTTTCTGTCACCCCTGTGATATCTGGTTGTACCTTTAAACTGGCAGAACTGAGCACAGCAGATCCTCGATGTGCATTCATGGCAATATTATCATTAGATATTTAGTAGATTTAACTCTCATGCGGTAAAAAAACTTCTGTGAGTTTTTCTTAAGCTTTCATACAAACTTTAAACATTTCTCAATATATTTACTTGTGGCAGATATGGCAGTCTTGTTGATGGATAAACCATTGTCAGAACAGATGCAGCAACACTGGCTCATAATTTCTTGCGGGAAGGTAAAATATTTATGGCATACTCTTATGATACTAGCTGGAAAATTATAAACTGGGTGAGGAAATTTTGGATCGTAAATCACCCCAAAAATGTTTAGGTGTGACTAGGGTAGAGAATATATTACAATTGGCTTAATATGTGCATATTTAGAAAGTAATCGCCGAAGAGATTGTTAAACACATTGTTAAACACATTATTTATTACTGGTACTGATACCGACGCTGGCAAAACTGTTTTAACTACGGCTTTGGCGGCTTATTACCAAAAGTATTACCCCCAGCGTACTTGGGGAATCATGAAACCCATCCAGTCAGGTGTAGGCGATCGCGAATTATATCAAAGGTTATTTTCTTTACAACAGTCATCGGAGGAAATTACCCCTTTATATTTTAACGCTCCTCTAGCCCCCCCCATCGCTGCCGCCAAGGAAAATCGCTCTGTGGATTTAGCCTTAGTATGGCAAGCTTTCACTCAATTGCGATCGCAGCGTGATTTTGTTTTCGTAGAGGCTTTAGGGGGTTTAGGTTCACCGATTACCGATGAGTTGACCGTGGCTGATTTAGCCGGTGATTGGCGTTTACCTACAGTCTTAGTAGTACCAGTCCGACTAGGTGCGATCGCCCAAGCCGTGGCTAATGTAGCATTGGCTCGGCAATCCAAGGTACATCTCAAAGGTATTATTCTTAACTGTGTGCAACCCCGGAATGAGGAGGAAATTGCTGATTTAACCCCGTCAGATTTAATTCAATCTTTAACCAATACACCGGTTTTAGGTTGTTTACCTTACTTAGATAATTTAGCAGATTTAGATCAACTTGCCTATGTCGCCTCAACTCTCCAGTGGGAAAGATTGAGGTAATTAGGAATTTTGCCCTAAGAGGATGTTTGTCAAGTCATGATTAGTGTATCGAATATTATTTGAACCCACTCTAACCGGAGGGTTAGGGTGGGGTGTGTTGGGTGTATTGGGTGTGTTCCCCATTCCCCATTCCCCATTCCCTGTTCCGGTGTTCCCTGTTCCCCTGAGAGTTTCCAGTTTTATGCAAGTTGAACTTTTTAACCAAGAGTACACTGGGAAAATATCTTCATTTAACCTTACTCAAACGACCTGGACTTGATTAATTATGGTTTCTAGTTTTCCCGATTCTGCTGTTGATTTATCTGCTGTTCGTCTAGAAATTCGCGCCTTACAACCCCAACTAGTAGAATGGCGCAGACAACTACATCAAAAACCAGAGTTGGGCTTTCAAGAACGACTCACAGCAGAATTAGTTTCTCGCAAGTTGCAAGCATGGGGGATTGACCATGAGACAGGTATAGCGGAAACTGGTATTGTAGCCATAATTAAGGGTAATCAACCCGGCGCACAGAAAGTATTAGCCATTCGTGCTGATATGGACGCTTTACCCATTCAAGAACTAAATGATGTCAGCTATAAATCCCAACATGACGGCGTGATGCACGCTTGCGGACATGATGGACATACGGCGATCGCCCTGGGTACAGCTTACCACTTACACAAGCACCGTCACAACTTGAGTGGCACTGTCAAAATCATCTTTCAACCTGCGGAGGAAGGACCGGGGGGAGCCAAACCGATGATTAAACAGGGGGTACTCAAAAACCCCGATGTAGATGCCATCATTGGACTGCACCTATGGAATAATTTACCATTAGGTACAGTAGGAGTGCGCCCAGGGGCGTTAATGGCATCTGTAGAATGTTTTAATTGTACCATTTTAGGTCAAGGTGGACATGGTGCTATGCCCCATCAAACCATTGATTCTATTGTAGTTGCTGCCCAAGTTGTCAATGCCCTGCAAACCATTGTCGCCCGGAACGTCAACCCCATAGATTCCGCCGTCGTCACAGTGGGAGAACTTCACGCCGGGACAAAACTAAATGTAATTGCTGATACCGCCCGTATGAGTGGTACTATCAGGTATTTTAACCCAGATTTAGCCGGATTCTTTCACCAGCGAGTTGAGTCAATCATTGCCGGGGTTTGCCAAAGTCATGGGGCAAAATATGATTTAGAATACTGGAGTCTTTACCCCCCCGTGATTAATGATGCTCATATGGCGGAATTAGTCAGGTCAGTAGCAGCGGCGGTAGTAGAAACCCCTTTAGGTATTGTCCCCACCTGTCAAACCATGGGGGGTGAGGATATGTCATTCTTTTTACAAGAAGTTCCTGGCTGTTATTTCTTCCTGGGTGCTGCTAACCCCCAGAAAAATCTGGCTTATCCCCATCATCATCCCCGATTTGATTTTGATGAAACAGCCTTAGCTATGGGTGTAGAAATATTTGTGCGTTGTGTGGAGAAATTTTTAAGCAATGAGTAATGTTGCTCCTTGGCGCAGTGCGATCGCCCGTGGACTGCATCACAATCGCAGCCTTGTATACTCTCGTTACTTCCAACTAGCCACAGTTAAAGAAAACGGTCGCCCTGCAAATCGTACCGTGGTTTTTCGTGGTTTTTTGGAAGATAGTAACCAGGTAAAATTAATTACCGATGGACGCAGTGAGAAAATCAACCACATCCAACAACAACCCTGGGCAGAAATTTGTTGGTACTTCCCCAACACCAGGGAACAATTTCGCCTTTCTGGGTGCTTAAAGATAGTGGGAAGTGAGGATAATAATTCTCTCCTCCAACAAGCGCGGATGAAAACTTGGCAACAACTAAGCGATGGGGCGCGGTTACAATTTGCTTGGCCTCATCCGGGTAAACCCAGGATAGATCAACCAGAGGCCTTTAACCCACCTGCACCTCATCCCACCCAACCGGTAGGGAATTTTTACCTACTACTACTTGAACCTGTGCAGGTAGAGCATTTACAATTGCGTGGGGAACCACAAAACCGGCGAATTTACCGCCTAGATGGAGAGAAAAACTGGTTAGTTGAAGAACTTAACCCTTAAATTCCGGCACCATCGAGAAATTGCTGTATTTCTTTGTCTCTGAGGCTACACAAGGGCGCATCGGGGGGTAAATCATCGGGATTGGAGATCACAGAAACCGCCAAAACATGAGTTTTTGTCACAGACTGACCATCTTTGAGGTTTTGGATTTCTGTTTCTAATGATGAAATCCGATCTACCAAGGCGCGAATTACTTGGGCTTCCGAGTCTGGTAAGTTGTTATGTTCTAGGGGAGCAACTCGCACCCCGGAACGATAAACAATGCGACCCGGTACCCCCACCACTGTGCAATCACTAGGAACATCCCTGAGAACCACTGAACCCGCACCAATGCGGACATTATTACCAATTTGGATATTTCCTAATACTTTGGCTCCTGCGCCCACTACCACATTTTCCCCTAGGGTGGGGTGGCGTTTACCAGTTTGTTTACCAGTTCCGCCCAAAGTGACACCTTGATAAATCAGGGCATAATCCCCGATTATGGCTGTTTCCCCAATCACAACCCCCATACCGTGGTCAATAAACACACTTTGGCCAATTGTCGCCCCTGGGTGTATTTCCACTCCTGTGAAAAACCTACCTATATGGGAAATCAAGCGGGGTAAAAAGGGAACACCAATACTATGCAGCCAGTGCGCCAGCCGATGGAATATTAGGGCTTGCAAACCGGGGTAGCAAAATAAGACCTCTAGCCAGTTACGGGCGGCTGGGTCACGTTCAAAGATAATGCCAAAATCAGCGCGTAGTCTAGATAGCACGAGATAGTACCGATGCAAAAATGTTAACAATTGCTTGGGTTTTCTTCTGGCTTCATCCTGGAAATGTGGGGGGTAACCAGTCCACAAGCCAAACGACTAATCTAGCCGCTATTATGTATGGAAGTTTTTCCCACTCTGAGGCGTTACTAACGACTCTGTGTTTAGGTTGCTGCTCTCCCTGGGGAGGTGGAGGGTAGACCTCCGACAGCAACTGTTAAACAGCCATCATATAGGGTATTATAGCATATTTGAAAATCAATTAATCCAAAAATCGGAATAATACCCCGGTTTTGACCAATCCTTTCTCCTGACTGTAACTACTGAGAGTCAGCGATCGCAGCTTTTGCCAAAAAGACTTACCTACTATTTCCACTAACTGCAAACTGGGTACTTGACGCTCTAGGAGGGTGCGGCTTTTAGTCCAATCCAGATATACATACCCTTGATTGGGTTGGGGAATACCGACAATACTATCTTGGAAATGGCGATCGCCAATCATAGCAGCGTTCTTAGTTGTGATTAATGGGGCTAAAGTTTCTAAATTAGAAGCAAAGATTTCATAATTACCTTCATTGGTATGTACTCCCCGTACTTGAGCCTCAATATTAAATGATAGACCTTCTGGGGTATCGGTTTGTGTAGGAGTTAACTCAGCCCAAGCAAAGACAGTTTTTTGATTCCAGTTAAAAGAACTTACACTCAACCCTTGCTCGGAGGCGATGGTATCTAAACGAGCAATACCCCCTGGGACATCCTCTAATTTTTCCACCACAAACACCCAATTAACCCCCCCGACTCCAGGATGAGGTAAAACAGCTAAAGCATATTCTCCCTTTACCCAACTAAAAATATCCTCGGTCTTCACTCCCAGATTTTCTAATGGTTTTCCCACGCTGGAAATAGCATCAGTCCCGGAAGCAAAAACAGCCGTTGTTGCTTGTTTCCAGAGTTGACCTAAATCACTATTGGGCAAATTATTTAAATTAGTACCAGAAATCACCAACCCAACCCCATCTGGTATATATGCTAACGCCCCTACATTTTGACTCAGGGGAGCAGAAACCGGCATAATTTCCGAGTCAGTGAGAAAGTTACTTTCTGCGAAAAGTCCTTGGGGATGTAAAGACAAAGAAATAAGTTGGCTATCAAAGGTTGCTGCTGGTAATTCTAAACCTTGCCATGCAGCCACAGCGGGAAGATTGAGAAAAGCCGTAGCTAGGGTGGCTTTAGGTAGCTGTTGTAGCGCTCTTTGGTAGCGGGAGGAACTAGACAAATTCAAATCAGGAGCTTGGACGTTATTGATTGCGTCTCGTAGCACCTTCGCATCATTAGCAAATAATACAAAGTCATCCACCACCGCAGCAGACAAAGCATTTACCTGGGAACTAGAATCAGATAGCAGCTTTACCCCTGCATATTTCTCTACCTCCAAGTTAGCCCCAGCCAATACCCGCCGAGAAAATAATAACTCTAAAAACTCCCGGCTGGTTTCTGGTTTCTTGGTTGCTAGTGCCATCAGATACCCTGGTTGCTGTCCGTTTTCTGGGTCGCGGTCAATATCTATGGTAGTCACCGCCAGGGTAATTTCATTACCTAGCCACGGTTTAATATCTTGTTTGTAATCTATGTCAGTCTTAGCTAATAAACTGGTTTTGAGTTGGGATAATTGTCCTTGACGCTCCCACAGGCGCTCAGGATTATTTAGTAAGGACACCATCACCGGCGCTACTTTGGAGACGAATATAGCGGCCTGGGGTTCAGAGGTAGAAGTAACAAGGTTAACCGGTGTCTTGGCGAAAAACCAGTAAAATAACCCTATGGCTATAATTACTAGTGCGATCGCCCCAGCTACCAAAAAACCAAAAAATGAGCGTTGGCTATTGACATTAGACATATTGACAGGGCTTTTATTTGTTTAACTTGGTTTTACTACTCCCTAGGGAATAGATGCTGATGTCAGGAAAAAAATTTTCTGTCACCATAAAGGGTATAGGTTGTTTACAAAAATCTCATGACAGGGAATCCTTCTGGTCAACTCATTACTCCAATTAGTGTAGAGGAACTGGCGCTGCGTCTGTCTTCTGGTGATCCAAGTATTCAGTTAATAGATGTGCGCGAACCCCAAGAAATAGCAACTGCTAGGATTGACGGGTTTGTGAATCTCCCCTTAAGCGAATTTGGGGACTGGAGTGACCAAGTCGCCACCATGTTTAATCCCCACGCTGAAACCCTTGTGTTATGTCACCACGGTATTCGCTCCGGACAAATGTGCCAGTGGCTAGTTGCTCAAGGTTTTACAAATGTTAAGAATATTAGTGGTGGTATAGATGCCTACTCTATCTTAGTTGATTCTTCTATTCCCCAATATTAAAAGATTTCCAGATAGCATTGCCCAGGTGTAACTGATGATCACATCGCCGCAATGCTACTCTCAAGATCATACCGTCTGAGATGTCACTAATTAAGCATACATATGGCTTTTGGGTAAAAGTAATTTATACTACATATTATCCCAAACCGAGATGCAATAATACTTAAATAATCAAGTGCAAAATAAACTGAACTAATTAGATATTCTGCTACATTAATTAACTATTATTCAGATTTTTTGCTTTTAAAACCCTTTTTTTTCCACTTTTAAATCTGCCTTCAGCCAAACATACCCTATGCAAGTCCAGTTAACGAATCGACAACAGCATATACTTTGGGCAACAGTACGTCATTACATCGCCACTGCGGAGCCAGTAGGTTCAAAAGCCTTGCTTGATGAGTATGACCTCGGTGTGAGTTCAGCCACAATTCGCAATGTCATGGGTGTGTTAGAAAAATCAGGATTACTTTACCAACCACACACATCCGCTGGACGCATACCCTCAGATTCCGGCTATCGTATTTATGTTGACCAGTTAATTACACCTTCTTTTCGAGATGCTACGCGAGCGGATATTTTAGCAAAAGAGGTAGAACTGGCCCTACAAAATCGCCTCCATTGGGAAGATTGGAGTTTGGAAGCGGTATTACAAGGTGCTGCGCAAATTTTAGCCACAGTCAGCGGCTGTATTAGTTTAATTACCATGCCCCAAACCACTATGGCAATTGTGCGACATCTGCAATTAATGCAAATTGAAGCCAACAAGATCATGCTGATTATGGTAACAGATGCTTATGAAACCCATTCCAAACTGATCAATTTATGCCCCCCAGGGGAAGAAGCCAAAGTTGACCCAGAGAAAATAGACCATGAATTACAGATAGTCTCTAATTTTTTGAATACCCACTTGCGGGGGCGCAGTCTGTTAGAATTAACTACCCTCGACTGGAGTGAATTAGATCAAGAGTTCCAACGCTATGGCCAATTCTTGAAAGATTCGGTCACAGAGTTCACTCGTAGCCATATGACACCAACTACAACCCAAATTCTGGTTAGGGGTGTGGCGGAAGTTTTGCGTCAGCCGGAATTTTCTCAATTACAGCAAGTACAAACCATTATCCACTTGCTTGAAGAAGAACAAGAGCAATTGTGGCCGTTAATCTTTGCTGAACCGGAAACCCAAGAGATGGGTAAGTCTAAGGTAACAGTCCGCATCGGTACAGAAAACCCCCTGGAGCCGATCCGCACCTGTACTTTAATTTCTTCTACCTATCGCCGGGGTATGCTACCTGTAGGGAGTGTGGGAGTATTAGGACCTACACGCCTGGACTATGAAAGTGCGATCGCAGTTGTCGCTGCTGCTGCTGATTACCTTTCAGAGGCTTTTAGTTAATTTTGTGGTTGATGATGCTCAGAAAAATTGGTTTTGGTTTACTATGGCTGGGATTTCTCAGCTATGCTTTTATTTTTGCTCCCCCTGATCACCCTGATACTTGGGAGTTAATTCAAAAACTTTCCCTGGGACAATGGCAAGATATTAACCCCCTAGTCATAGCATTATTTAACCTCATGGGCATCTTGCCTGTAATTTATAGTGCAGTACTTTTAAGTGATGGTACGGGTCAAAAAATCCCAGCTTGGCCTTTTGCAGCCGCATCTTTTGCTGTTGGGGCTTTTGCTGTGTTACCCTATTTAGCTTTACGCTCACCCAATCCGGAGTTCTCTGGGAAAAAGACTCTCTTGCTCAAGTTCCTAGATTCCCCTGTGACTGGTGTGATTTTAACTATCGTCGTGGTGATTCTCTTCGCCTATGGTTTCCAAGGAGAAGGGGAAAATTTTATACACCAGTGGCAAAGTAGCCGTTTCATTCATGTGATGAGTTTAGATTTCTGCTTACTTTGTCTGTTATTTCCCACATTACTGGGGGATGATATGGCGCGTCGGGGTGTGAAAAATCGGGGATTTTTCTGGTTAATAGCTTTAATTCCCTTATTCGGACCCTTAATTTATTTATCTGTGCGTCCCTCGTTACCGGAATTAAATACCTGATAAATTTGAGGTAGTTGCCACCAAGGAAGATGGGGGTATTCGTGATGTTCGTAATGGTAACCAAAATGGTAGCAAGTGATAAATGACCACCAAATAGGACGGCTAATAGTTTGGGAACGATGGGGGTTTTGATAACCTCCTAGGGGTTCACTATGGGGTAGAAAGGTGCCAAAATAGAATAATTGTAGGGAACTTAAGATTGAGGGAATTACCCAAAAATAATTGAGGTTATCCTCTGGCAGATGTCCGATATATTTTCCTAAGTTATAAATAATCATTAATGTGATGATTTGTCCCCAACTCCAGTAACCTTTCATAAAGTATAAATACCAAGCTAAGAAGTTCTTATATTTACCATTATGAAAATCTGGATCCTTAGCTGTGGCTGGATTATGGTGGTGTAACCAGTGCTTTTTTAACAGCTTGGGATAGGATAACAGCCCATACAGAAATAGGCACAATGAACCAATAAAATGGTTTATTTTCAGATTTTTGGGAAAAATTACCCCATGCATGGCATCATGGGCTGTAATAAATAATCCCGTATATAAAAATGTTTGCCAAAGTATCATTGGCAATAAGAGCCAGATTTTCCACTGGGATATATCAATATAAAGTAACACACCCAAACTGATAGCCCATATAGTCATAATCGCGATCGCAACCAAAATACCCCTAAACAGGAATTTACTGCTCACTGCTGCCGTGGTACTGATTTTTTTATCAGGTAATGGTAGTGGTTCTAACTGGAACACGCTTTTACTCCGCGTATAATTCATGTAGTCATGACAACAAGCAGTAACTGCTCGTATTTGGCAAGTCAACAGTATTAATATTTATGACATTTAGTAAATATGTTTAAATATTAAGATACCTTAAATAGTATTACACATAATTTGACAATAAATTATGTGTAAAAGGTCAGGACACACATATTAGTGATTTCCTGCGTTACCCTGAAATCACGGCGGTTAATCCTCACCTATTATCTTGACTCACACTCCCGGTTAGTGATATAATGGCGATATCTAAACATGGCTTCAAGTTGAGCTTGTACTAGCCAACCACTCATCATCTCTACTGTACTACCACCAGGCAGACAGAAAGAAATAGCATCAGTAAGCTTAGTTTTACCATTTTCCGCCACAAACTCATGGCGATGTACCCAAGACTCAAAAGGGCCAGATATCTGTTCATCAATAAACAGGCGGTTTTTCTCACATTCAGTGTGACGAGCTAACCAAGTTAAAGGTAATGGTCCCAAAAACAGACGAAATTCAGTAATAGCACCTACTTCTAACCCCCCTTCCCGACGGACTACTTTTACAGGTTGCCAAGGTGGGGTGAGTAATTGCAATATATCTGGTCTTTCGTGGAATTTCCACACTACTTCGGGGGGTGCATTAATGATGGAGGAATGTTGAAAGTGCAGCATGGCCAAAACAACCTAAAATCTAACCTTCGCAGTCAGTATCAATGTCAATATCTAGGGTATCCTCATCAACCCGCACATACAAAATATTCGGGTGACAGCACACCTGACAGTCTTCTACATAAGACTGTTGTGACCCAGCACTCAAATCGATAAAAGTTAAGTTTGGTTCGCCGCAATAAGCGCAGTAGTATTCAGCAGTGTTTTGCATTTATTTGAATTGACTTGTAGCTTCTGCTAAGTGCTTTAGTAGTGTAGAATGTGGGAGTGGTCCTTGCAAGTGATTCCAGGGTAAAATTTGCTCTGTTGACCAGTTGCTGTAAACGTAAAATTCTAAGTCGGGTATTTGCCCTTTGAGTTGCTTAAATGCACGTTTGTAGCTACCCAAAGAATCCCCAAACTCACGGGTTAATTCTAGAAGTTGGGACAACCGGCGATCGCCTCTGGACAACAAAGCTTGTATAATTGACCAATTATAACTTTCTGGGCGAAAGTCTATCCCCTGGGGTTTGAGTTTTTTCTGTAGCATCTGTAACCGCTTCTCTGCTTGCTGATTGACCCCAAACCATTGAAAAGGTGTATGTGCCTTGGGTACAAAGGTACTGCATCCCAATGTTAACCGCAGACCAGGGGCAGCTTTTTTAACATTAGCTATCATAGACACAGTGGCCTCTAAATCTTCCGGTTCTTCGCCGGGGATACCCACCATACCATAAAGTTTCAAAGCTTTTAATCCTCCAGCCTTGGCATTGATGGCAGCTTGGATGATTTGATCATTATGCAGCTTTTTGTTGATGATTTGGCGCAGCCGATCTGAACCCGTTTCTACAGCAATAGTCAGCGATCGCGTGTCCCTTTTAGCTAAAGTTTCCGCCAGCTGTACCGTCACCGTATTAGTGCGCACCGAGGCGATACTCAACCGCACATGATCATATTTCGGCTGACTAATATAGTTTAGCAGCTCCTCAAACTCCGGATGTTGAGTTACCGAAGCCCCCAACAACCCCAAGCGGTTAGTCACTGCTAACCCCTGTTCAATAGCGGGAATTAAAGAAGCTTCTAAGCTAGCTGTTCTAAAAGGTAAAGTCAAATAACTCGCAAGACAAAAGCGACACATTTCCGGACAGCTGCGCACCACCTCCACCATGTAAATATTTTCCCATGCCGCCTTTTGTGTGACCACAGTAGACCGAGATAGAACATTACCGCGGTAAGTTTGCTTTTGCACCACCGGGGGAACTTCCGGTAAAATCGGTGTAATCGACTTCACCACCCCATCTTTACCGTGATATTCCACCTCATACAAACTAGGAACATAAATTCCTGGGACTTGGGCCAGTGCTTGGAGTTGAGTTGCTCTAGAAGCGTTTCTCACCTGTTTATAAGTCTCAATGAAATTAGTCAGCAGATGTTCCCCATCACCGAGTAAAATCACATCAAAGAAGTCCGCAAAGGGTTCCGGGTTAGCAGTCAGTACCGGACCGCCACCAAAAACCAGGGGATGGGAATCATTACGGGAGTGAGCGCGAATGGGAACATCTAAAGATTCCAGTAAATTTAAAATATTCACATAATCCAGTTCCCAGGAAATAGAAAAACCCAAAATTTCCGGGTTTCTAGGGAGTGCTTCCTGGATATCAGTAAATAAGCGACTGACTTGTACATCCTCACGGGTAGCCAAAGTTGCCCAAACCACCTGATAACCCAGACTAGTAATACCCACTGTATACTCATTGGGAAAAGCAAAAATCAGCGGGATTGCATCGCTGTTAGGGTTTTTGGGGGTGAATAACAGGCGTTCTGAGGCAAATACAGTCATATTAATACGTAATTGGGGAGTAGGAGCTTAATTTTAAAGGTTTATCTATACTTAATTTTAAGGGATAGAATGATGAAGTTGAAACAGAAACTGATACTATTAGCCAGGATAATCGGTAAAGATTTCAGATATATTCCATAAACCAACCATAAAAAAAGACCACTCATAAACGTAACCAACATCAGGTAAGAGACATCTTTAGCTGACTTACTTTTCCAGGTTTTCACCATTTGGGGTAAAAAAGCGCTAGTTGTTAAAACAGCCGCACATAGTCCTAACAGTGTGATAGAATCCATACTTAATAGTTAATTTTTTGTCATTATATAACCATCAGGCGATAAAAATATACTTATATGTCACAACAAATAATAGATCAAAAAGCCTATTTAATCTTTGATACCTTAGAATATCTCAATTTGCAATTCCGTTTAGAAGCATCTTGGAAAATTACTAAAAATGGACTACATAAAAATCGCTTTATATTGGCAATACAAGCAGCAGACAACTTGAGGGATAAGTTTTTATATTTCTGCAAACAAATGGATATACCAGATAAATATTTAGAAATATTTCAGCAGAATTTATCTCAGGCAAGTGTAGTATACTTTGGTTTTGAAGGTAATGAAGTCAGTTGTATTTATAAAGTATATTTAGAATTTTGGGATCAAATGGTTAAGGATCTCAAAAGTAAATCTCATAAAACCGAAACCCATCTTCTGGGTTTAGGGTTTAAATGGAACGCCCTAGACAATACCAAGGGAGTTATATCTACATATACCTGCTATCCTTTCCTTTCCGTAGCAGAGATTTTAAACAGGATATCATCTATTTATCAGGGTTATAATCACTCTCATCCGGGTAAAATAGTCCAGGAGCTAATCAATTTTGCTGCTGACAGGGTTAATGATAATCCCTTTATTTATCTAGAGGTAAGTGAAGAAAATAATCCCCGTAAATCCTTTGATTTAAATTTTTATAAAGCTAACATCCCCTTACAAGATATTTATAATTATTTGGGTAAGATGCGCCAGCATTATGGAATTAATGCTCACAGTTTTAATTACTTGTATCAACAAACATCCTCTAAGAAACTAGGACATTTATCTGGTGGTATTGATAGACGAGGAGAAGACTTTTTAACAATTTACTATGAAGTATAGGAATTATTTAATATACCCGACTTCTTGAAGAAGTCGGTTATCTAAAACTGCTATTTATGACAACAATTTACATTGTCCATGATGGCGTAACAAATGGTCACACAGGACTAAAGCCACCATCGCCTCTACCATGGGTACTGCTCGGGGTAATACACAGGGGTCATGTCTTCCCTTTGCAGCTAAAACAGTTTCTTCCCCTGCTTGGGTAACTGTTTTTTGCTCCTTTCTAATGGTGGCCGTGGGTTTAAATGCAACTCGCAAGATAATATTTTCACCGTTGGAAATTCCCCCTTGAATACCCCCTGAACGGTTGGTGACGGTGCGAATTTCTCCACTGTCATCTATATAAAATTCGTCGTTGTGTTCAATCCCGGTTAACAAAGTCCCCCCAAAACCTGAGCCAATTTCAAAGCCTTTGCTAGCGGGGAGAGACATCACACCTTTAGCGATATCCGCTTCTAATTTATCAAAGACTGGTTCCCCTAAGCCTTTGGGAACGTTGCGAGCTACACATTCTACTACACCGCCAATTGAATTACCATCTCTACCAATTTGCTCAATTAATGAAATCATCCGTTCTGCTGACTCGCTATCGGGACAGCGGACTATGTTACTTTCTACTTGTTCTAAGGTGACGGTGTTGGGGTCAATCACCGCTTCTAAGTCTTTGATCCGCTTGACGTAGCCGATGATTTCAATATTAGCAACTTGACGGAGGATTTTTTTGGCGATCGCACCTGCGGCCACTCTCCCTATTGTCTCACGGGCGGAGGATCTCCCCCCTCCTTGCCAATTGCGAATACCATACTTAGCATCATAAGTTGCATCAGCATGGGAGGGGCGATACTTTTGCGCCATCTCGTCGTAGTCTTGGGGTCGGGTGTCTTTGTTGCGCACCATCATGGCGATGGGTGTTCCCAAGGTTTTACCCTCAAATACTCCAGATAAAATTTCGCAGGTATCGGCTTCTTTGCGGGGTGTGGTAATTTTACTTTGTCCGGGTTTTCTCCTGTCTAATTCTAGTTGAATTTCTGCGGGAGAAATTTCTAATTGAGGGGGACAACCGTCAATTATCACTCCCACACCACCGCCGTGGGACTCGCCAAATGTAGTAATACGAAATAAATTTCCGAAGGTATTGCCCATGATATTGAGGAAAAACGTTGAGGCTTTTGTATTGTACCGAAAGTTATTAGTTATAGGGAACAGGGAACAGGGAACAGGGAACAGGGGGAATAGGGAATAGAGGGAATAGGGAATAGAGGGAATAGGGGGAATAGGGAGAAAGGCTATATTTAATAAATTGTCTACCCCAGCGCACAGATCAACATAGATGAGTTATCTGTGGGTTTTTACTCTAAGTTTTTATGGGTAAAGGGTTTAGCATTGGCTCCGGTGTAAGTGGCTACTATATGACCGTTACCGGTCATCTGATATTTATAGGTAACTAACCCTTCTAAACCAACGGGTCCACGGGGGGGCATTTGTTGCGTACTTATACCTACTTCTGCGCCGAAGCCGTAGCGAAAACCATCAGCAAAGCGAGTAGAACAGTTGTGAAATACTCCCGCTGCGTTTACTAGTCCAAAAAAGGTTTCTACCGCTGCTGGGTCTTCTGTGATAATGGCCTCAGTATGGCGGGAACCATACTCGTTAATATGGGCGATCGCCTGTTCTATGGAGTCTACAATTTTAATTGCTAAAATCAAATCGCTGTATTCTGTTTCCCAGTCTGTGGCGATCGCCCTGCCAATATGGGGTATAATCTCTAAAGTGCGGTCATCGCCCCTTAATTCTACCTCTGCATCTGCCAAAGCTGCGGCAATTTTGGGGAGAAATTCCCCAGCAACAGATTGATGGATTAATAGAGTTTCAATGGCGTTACAAGCGGCAGCATATTGAATTTTAGCATCAACACTGACTGTAATAGCTTTACTCAGATCCGCAGCCTTGTCTATATATAAATGACAAATTCCGTCGGCGTGTCCTAATACGGGGATGCGTGTGTTATTCTGGACGAATTGCACAAAGGAATTGGAACCCCTGGGAATAATTAAATCTACATATTTATCTAAGTTTAAAAGTTCTCGGGTTTCTTCTCTAGTTGTTAATAACTGCACCGCATCGGAGTTAACCGCAGTGTGAGATAATCCCTGTTTAATGGCTTTAACTATAGCTTCACAAGAAGCGATCGCCTCTTTTCCACCTTTGAGAATCACACCGTTACCTGATTTGATTGCTAAGGAGACAATTTGAATTGCTGCTTCTGGACGCGCTTCAAAAATAATCCCTAATACCCCCAGGGGACAAGTGACCCGCTTGAGAACTAAACCACTATCTAGTTCTCGGTGAATTTGCACAGTTCCCACCGGATCTGGTAGTTTAGCCACATCTCGCACCCCGGCGATCGCATCTCTTAGTTTATGTTCATCTAACTGTAAGCGTTTATATAGTGGTTTGGCGATACCGGCGGCTGTAGCTGCTTGACAATCGGCTATATTTGCTTGTACAATGTCATCTTTAGCTAATTCTAGAGCCTGGGCTATGGCTTCTAAGGCTTGATTTTTGGCTTCTGTATCCAGAATTGCCAATTTACTCGCTGCTTGGCGGGTTTTTTGGGCAATGGTAATTAGGGGTAAAGTATCTTGCAGAGTGGTCATGTGTGAAAATTTGGCTTTTTTCCCATCTTAACAATACACAGAACCCGCGGTTTTTACATTTTCCCTCTCCTTGCAAGGGGAGGGTTAGGGTGGAGTAAAAGCTTATTTGATACCTGATGGAATGATTTGGCTCCAGCAACAGGAAAGTAATTGAGTTTGACTGCAAAAATATGGCAACGATAACCATTAATATTTCAGAGGAGCAACTGCAAAAGTTGCAGGAATTAGCGCAACAGTTGAATATTTCTACTGAGCAGTTGTTATCTGCGAGTTTAGAAGATTTGTTAAATCGTCGTCAAGGTGAGTTTACCCAAGCTGCTAATTATGTTATGCAGAAAAATGCTCAACTTTACCAGCGATTGGGATGATTCGCTACTTGCTACTGATTGAAGTTATTGAACTTCATCGTCAAATTATTGAGCAGTCAGGGGGAGCTTTGGGTATCCGAGACTTAGGTGCTGTAGAATCTGCACTTGCTCAACCACGTATGACTTTTGGCGGTGAGGAACTTTATCCCACACTTGTCGATAAGGCTGCAGCTATGGGTTTTTCTTTGATCATGAATCATCCATTTATTGATGGTAATAAGCGGATTGGTCATGGTGCAATGGAAGTTTTTCTGGTCATGAATGGTCTAGAAATTAATGCTTCTATCGATGAACAGGAGGAAATTATACTTTCTCTTGCATCTGGTAAGTTTGACCGTGAAGCATTTACACAATGGTTAAAATCGCATGTTAAACTTATTTAAGGTATTGGTTTATAGTTCTCCTCTAAAAGCTTTTTGTAGTAGAGAGTTGAATAGGTTGTTACTTTCTTCTTGATGATTTGTTTGAATATTTTGTAAATGTTCAAATTTGTTTACTATATTATTCCAATCCGTTTGAAGTTCTAAGGGAGGTAATGGAATTTTTAACTGTTTAGCTTTGCTTATGTTAAAATGTTTTTGGATTGCACCAGTTAAACCTGTACCACCATTTTGATCACCCAGCAAAAAATTAAGTATTTCTGCAAGATATGCTGGTACAAGTAATTTACTACAAGTCATAACTATTAAATCAGAGCAATTTGCCTGTGTAATCCATTTCGGTATTACTGCGGCTACACCTGCGTTTCCTGTTCGTACAGCTACGACATCTCCAGGAAGCAAAGATGATTTATTTAATTTTCTATGAAAGTCATTACTGACATATTTCAGATCATTAAGTACTATCCGGTTACGTTTAATGTTTAAAGACCTTAGCCAAGGTACACCTTCTTCTATGTATTCTGAGGACATTGTTCCCACAAAGCCTACAGTTACTCGATTGCATACCTTACTTAAAGGATGAATTTCCCACCCTTTAGGATTAGTAACAGGGTCGCCGAACATATCTAAGAAAGTCGATCGCAATAATTCCTCTGTCAGTGCGATCGCCTGTTTTCGTTTCCGGCGAATATCGTCAGCTTTATCTAATATTGCAGCGATGCGTCGCTGTTCTTCTAGGGGTGGGACAACTATGGGAATACGGCTTGCTGCGCTTTTTGTTAGTTTTCCGCGAGTAGTACCTGTTACAAATTGGGTAACATCGTAACGTTCCAAATGTCTGTAAAGATATCGAATATCAATGCAATCTTTTGGTCTAAGGACATGAGCATGATTGTTTACCCAACACTTACCAGTTATTTGATAAGCAATAGTTTTGTTTGGATCTCCAAAGTGTCCACCATCTTCAGCTAGTAAAACCAGTGGTTCATCAAAGATAAATTCTGCTACCGAGTCTTGTTGTCCGTTAGCTCCATAATAAGGATAAGGACCTTTCACTCTGTCTCTTTCCGTAATGGCTTTACGTTGATTATCAAGAAATTCCACAACTTCCGAAAGGAGAAAAGTGTCCCAATTAGTTGATAATTGTGATTGGTAAATCAGCATCCCCAAAACACCCCCAACACAGCAAAATTCACCCGCTTCAAATCACCCAGCATCCGAGACAGCAATAATAATTGTATCTCATTTTTTCAGTAGATACCTTCACCTTTTAGTAATGCGCTGTATCAATTATCCTGTTGTAACCGCCCTTGTAACTCCCGCACCCGCTCTAAACTTAAACCTGTAATTTCTCTAGTTTCTTCTGCACCCATACCCCTGCGGAGTAAATTAATGGCGATGGTTTCCTGTGCTTCCTGAACACCTTGCTGAACACCTTGCTGAATACCTTCCTGAATACCTTCTTGGCGAGCTTTGCGTTCCCAACTGGTGACAATTTCCATATATTTTTCCTCCTGTAATAATCCCATATTATTCGCCGTCACCTGAAATAATTCCTCTTCAGTCCCATTCAAATTCAGATAGACATCTACAAACCCTGAAATTAACTGCATCCGCGCTGGGTCTAGCTTCAAAGTAATTAACAATCGTAAACATTCCGCCTTTACCTGGGGACGTTCCGAGGGGGGTATCTTCATTTTAGCCATTAAAGCCGCTGCTACGGGGTTAGACTGGGTTAAATAATCTCGCCAACGCAGTTGATTTAATTGGATGGCTTGAAAATTAAAATCAAGTACCTGTAAGTCAGAAAAAGCTAGTTGATAATTTTCTGGTTCCCGACGTTGGGGTTCATCAAAGGAAAAAATCACCACCGGATAAATGGGTAAATCATATTTTTCATGTAAGCGGGCGAAATATTTAAACATCCGCTTGGCAAAATCTGACTGACTGTAAGATTGATTTTCAACGTGAATTAAAAAATAAGTTTCTTGCTGCTGGTATCGCACCTGCGCCAATAAGTCAATTTCTTTTTTATCACCCGAAGTGACATCATTAAATACTTCCTGGGGTAAAAACTGAATAGATTCTCGGTCAATTTCTCTGACTACTTGGGGGAGAAATAACTCTAAAAATTCCACAAAGAAGGTAGAAATTAATTCTTTAAATAACCGGTCATGGTCAATCATCCCAGGAGTTCCTCTAAAA
>NZ_JANQDF010000109.1:0-56809 GCF_029891675.1 Anabaenopsis tanganyikae CS-531 | reverse complement strand
TTCTACTATCAACTGCACTAGGCATCCCCCCGTGCCATTGACATCACTTATATAATACCAATGTGCTTTCATTTAGCGATTGCTACACACAGATGCAAGCTCTGCGTAGCGATCGCCTGTGCCAGTTGCGTAAGTCCTAATTATTGTTAATTGTCAATTAGCTAACATTAACCAACTTGGAACAAACTTATTTATTCAAAATGTTCCCATCTAAGAAAAATATGTTAATCTTAAAAGCAGTTATCACCAAAAAATATTGATGTAATTCAAATTGTGACTTGGTTCCCCTGTAACTCACCGATGTGCAACATGATTAGCGCCGCATACTCCAAAAATTCGTTCCAAGAAATTCGTCATCGCAATCGTGGAAGCGCTTATTTGTTTGCACCAATGGTGAACTTTAATGTGATGGCTCAAGTTGGTGAAACTCCACCCTAAATTTATTCTTGTGTATAACGAAAAGCACTCATAAAAATCCCGGAATAATTATATGTGAATCCTGTTAAAAATTATCTGCAAAATTTGGGATCATTCAGCAGAGTAATTTTAACGGCAAGGGATTTGAATGTAAAAAAAAATACTGAACAGTAGTATATATAAAGCAGGCTGCATGTAGATAAACTACGGATTTATCTGTGTAACCTGCGGTCAGAGGCTATTGGTCTAAAACTCTTAGCCATGTTCGTCAGTCTATGTAGATAGGATAAATTTTGCTGCAACTACACAGACCAAACCTGCAATTCATGTGAATGAATTAACCTGGAGTAAATATTACCCATGCTAATTAGTGTCTCTATATTTCAAGTTAGTCAAAATTAGGAATTAGTTTCCTATTTATCCATGAGACTAACTAATAATTGGGGAATGATTTTCTACACCTAAAAACAAACTTCATCATTTTAATAATCTTCAGTGTCAGTGCCACTACCAAAACAAAGCTTACCTTCTCAAGAGTTCTGCAATAATTGCCCAAAACTTGAATGAGAGATATTTAACCATGATTAACAAGCAACATACCTCAAAATTGCAAAGACTACAAGAACTATTGCTCACGACCCTGTTAGGAGATATTCCCACAATTGCTTTTGGTCCCAAACTGCGAAATCTCGTATATCCCCAGATTTTTTCCCAGATGGGGAAACTAATTTATATCCAACACGGCGTGGAATTTCTGGGGACTTCTGCCATTGAGATGGGCAATGGTGTATATATTTTTAAAGGTGTACGCTTGGATGCCCAAGGACACCCAAATAATAAAATTTCTTTAGGAAATGGAGTAGCTCTTGAGCGTTACATTGATATTGGATGTTTGGATAACACTTGCATATCCATTGGTGATGAAACGTTTATAGGTCCCAATGTCTGTATTGCTGGGCCGGGAAATATCAAAATTGGTAAGCATTGCATGATAGCGTCTCATTCGGGAATATATGCCAATAACCACAAATTTGCTTCTGTAACACAACCCATAAAATACCAAGGAATAACCCGTCAGGGAATCGAGATTCAAGATGATTGTTGGCTAGGGCACGGAGTAACAGTAGTAGATGGCGTTACCATTGGTAAAGGTAGTGTTATTGGCGCAGGATCAGTTGTCACTAAAGATATTCCCCCCTACTCTGTGTCCGTAGGTATACCTGCAAGAGTAATCAAAAGTCGAGTTAGCAAAGATTTGGTGACATCGTAGCAAGGACTAAGTTAACGCTCCCCCCACTTTGGTGAAGGCGATTATTACCCAAGACGCAACCAGAACCAGGGTTTTCTAAACCTGGGGATGTAGGACACTAGCGATTTTATATGACTAACGCCACGCTATGGCTATCGCAGTCATTATAAATCCTGTGATTAGTTTGTAAAATAAATTGTAAAATGTATGCAATATGGGATAAACAAGACTCGTCACTGTTGACAAACATCTAAGAGGATGTTTGTCAAGTCATGATTAGTGTATCGAATATTATTTGACCCCACCCTAACCCTCCCCTTGTCAGGGGAGGGGACTGGATTTTATTGTTTTTTGTGTGTTCGGTGTGTTCCCCATTCCCCCTTCCCTATTCCCTGTTCCGGTGTTCCCTGTTCGGTGTGTTCCCTGTTCCCTAAGATAAAAATTACCTGTGGAAAACTTATCAAACATCCTCTAAGGAAGATTCACTACTGAAACTGATCTTAAAAAGGGGCGACATTTCGGTAATATAAAGTAGTTATCTTTTCTGTATAGCAGATACACAGGAGATACACTTTTTTCTCACAACCTTTGGAGATATTTGTATGGTGACTTTAAAAATCGCTGTTTATATTGTTGTTGCCTTTTTTGTGGCTATATTCGTCTTTGGATTTTTGTCAAACGATCCAGCTCGTAACCCCGGACGCCAGGATTTAGAGTAGAATAGCCACCAATTATTAACTTTGAGGGGAAGTGCAAAACTCCTGTTCTTCAAGGAGGGGGAGCAGCTGGCTTAATAATCAGCGTTAACATAGTAGTGGCTCTCAAAACAGCCCGAAGACGTAAAACACCAGCGCCCTCTCTGAGCAGCTTCCTAATATATTTAGGCAGAAAGCAAAGGTCGGAAGATCAACGTATAATTGATCCTTCCGGCTATTAATTGGCCATCAGAAAACTGAGTGGGAGCCTGAGAACCCCTGTGTCCAAGATCCGGGATGAAAACTGATTGAGTCAGTCAAAGCCCGAAAGGGGAGAATCCTGGTTTTTCAAAGCCGGGAGAGTTCAATTGTTAGCTTGATGTGCCTAGATATGCTTCATCCAGTTCCCCTACCTCCACCGCCTGCCATTCTCCAAGTGGTATCATCAGCAGATTCTATTTCTCGTGCTAGTGATACTCAGTTTTTCTCATTTATACCCAATCAAAAAAATCCCCAAGCACACAAACAAGCGTCGCCGCCACCAGAGGAAATTCCACTTTTCAATGTGGGAGATGGTACATCCAATACCTCACAAACCTTCACGGATTCTCAGAGTGCTGCTTGTTTGAGTCAACCCCAGACATTTGCTAATCACCGACAGCAGTTGGAAGCGCCCAAGAATAAACCCAAAGTGCCAGTCGCAACGGGAAAAGTAACTCCACAACAGCAGGAAACTAATATTTGTGTTCAACAATTTCCCGAAGGCATAAATATTTCAGTTGATACCCCAAATTATACACCAAGTTCTCAACCCGTACAAAATACCCTACAGTTAAAGTCTCGTTACCCTGGTAAGGAAAGCTCGACACCGTCTACTATAGAATTTGGTTCACCTACACCTTCAGCCAGACAAAGAACTATACAAGTTATCTCAGATAGGCAGGAGTATGATCAAATACGGCGAATTGTCACTGCCGAAGGTAATGTAGTAGTCCGATTTGATGGGGCTGTGGTGGATGCTGACCGCCTGCAAGTAAATTTAGATAACTTGGTCGCTGTGGGTTCTGGTAATGTGGCATTAACACGAGGAGATCAAGTCCTGCGGGGAGAACGCTTTACCTATAATTTTATCCAAGACAATGGGGAAATAGAAAATGGCAGCGGCGAGATTTTCATACCCTCAGCCCAACAAGATTTCGCTTTTTCATCCGGTAATTTTACACCGGTTGGAATTGAGGCTCCTGTAAGTGATAGGGTCAGAAGAAATCAGCCCCTGACTCAAATCACTAGCCCCGGGGGTATTGACTTCACATTAGGTGGTATCCAAGCCGGGAATCTCCCTTTACCTATAACCGGAGGTGAAGTCAGGAGACTCCGGTTTGAAGCTCAACGGATTTCGTTTGATCCCCGAGGTTGGCAAGCTTTTGATGTGCGAATTACTAACGACCCCTTTTCACCCCCAGAATTAGAGTTACGTGCATCTCAAGTTACCTCTATCAGGGAGTCTCCTGTTAAAGAAACTATTACTACACGGGGACAGCGTTTAGTTTTTGACCAAAAAGTCTCTTTACCAATTCCCGTAGATAAACAAACTATTGACAGTTTTGAACGCGACGCCTCACCATTTCTAGTGTCTCCAGGTTTTGATGGCGATAAGCGGGGTGGTTTATTTGTGGAACGGGGTTTCACACCTGTTGATACCCAGCAGGTACGTTGGAGAATCATCCCTCAGTTGTTTGTGCAAAAAGCCTTGCAAGGGGGTACAGATGATTTAGCTGCCTTGTTTGGTGTCAAGACCAGTTTAAATGCTGTTTTCAACCCAGGGTTAACACTAGAAGGTGGGGGTGAGTTAACCAATTTAAACAATTTAGAGGAAAATTTGCAGCTTGGTTTGCGCATGCGCCAAATATTAGGCAATGTTAATCCTCACGTATTAAATCTAGAATATAGCTACCGCGATCGCCTGTATAATGGCTCTCTTGGCTTTCAAACTGTCCAGAGCAGTCTTGGTGGTCTGATTACCTCTCCTGTGATTCCTTTAGGTAACACTGGTGTTAACCTCAACTATCAGGCTGGCGTACAATATATCAATGCCAACACCGACCGCCTAGATTTGCTAGCAGCCCAGGGTCACAATAATCGTATTACCCTTGGTCGATTACAAGCTACTGCAAGCCTCAGTCGGGGGTTTTTACTATGGCAAGGTAAACCATTACCACCTACTTCTACAGAGGGATTACGATATACACCAAACCCCGTAGTCCCTTACGTACAGACAATTGCCAGTGTCATAGGTACACATACTTATTATACTAATAACCAAAATCAAAGCACCCTCACCGCCGCAGTCGGTTTGGTCGGGCAGTTTGGTAATTTCTCTCGCCCCTATTTAGACTATACCGCTTTCAACGTGACTTATTCTCAGGGATCAAATAGCGGGCTGTCACCCTTTTTGTTTGACCGCTCAGTTGATAATAAAGTCCTAAGTCTTGGCGCTCAGGTGCAAATTTATGGGCCATTTCTTTTAGGCTTACAAACAGCAATTAACTTGGAAACTGGTAGAGAAACTAGCACAGACTATATTTTAGAATATAGCCGCCGTACCTATGGCATCACTTTGCGTTATAACCCAATAGTGGAATTAGGCGGTTTCAGCATCCGCATTAGTGATTTTAACTGGGTTGGCGGTACAGATCCATTATCTGGATTTTCTTCCAGAAAATCCAGATAATTAACGATAATTAGTTTTTGACCATAACTCAGTATCAAACCAATAGCAATCAAAGCGAATTAAATTATACATTCTGAATGTAAGTTATTATTAGTACACCAGGGTGAGTAGCGCAAAGTGGAAAATTTGGCAATCTTTCATCCAAAATCTAGTTAGCGTATAGTCATAATCTGTTAGCAAGCTACAAGACTTGATTATGGTTCGAGAACTAGAAAGAATACGTCAGAGTGCAGAGTTCCCAGAAACAGCGCCAGCTGCTAATCCTGTATTTTTTAGAACCTACAGCCGTCTGACAAAGGCAGGGCTGAGGGAAACATGGGACGAGGTATGCGATCGCACCCTTGAGGGGATCATCGAATTAGGGAAGCTCAACCCAGACGAGATTGCCACCCTAGAAAATATGCAACGCCACCTCAAAGCCTTACCCAGTGGACGCTGGTTATGGGTGGGTGGTACAGAGTGGATCACCAAATCCAAAAACTTTTCCGGCGCTTATAATTGCACATCCACAAACCTGCAAGACTGGAGTGCATTTGCATTAATGATGGATTTAGCCATGATGGGCTGTGGTACTGGTGCGGTTATAGAACCCCAACACATCAATCAACTCCCTGTGATCCGTAATCACTTAAATGTCACGGTACAAGGGGAAATTGGTAGCATACCTTCAGGATTACGTTATCAACATACTAAAACCTCCATAGAAGGCAATACCGTTACCATCTATGTGGGAGATAGCCGCGAAGGCTGGGTAGAATCCTACAAATCCCTATTGGAACTCTCCACAAATGAAAGGTTATCCACAGAACTACAGGTAATAGTTGACCTCAGTAATGTACGTAAAACCGGCGAACCCCTCAAGGGCTTTGGTGGAGTAGCTAATCCCGTCAAATTACCAGACCTATATGAAAAGTGTGCATCTATACTCAACAAGGCTATAGGAAGACAATTAAACTCCGTGGAATGCTGTTTGCTGATTGACCAGGCTGCTGTTGCAATTGTTGCCGGAAATATTCGGCGCAGTGCTGGAATGCGTCAGTTTAAGTCTGATGACAATTTAGCAGCAACAGCTAAAGATAATCTTTGGCAACAAGATCAAGAGGGTAACTGGCGCATAGACCCAGAACGTGACCCTTTACGCATGGCTAATCATACCAGAGTTTTTCACCGCCAACCCACATTAGAAGAGTGTATAGAATCTGTTCGTAAACAATACTATAGTGGCGAAGGTGCTATTCAGTGGGCTGGGGAATCCGTAGCCAGAGCTAATTGTGATTTGCTCAATACACCACAATTAAAAAAAGATTTTCTGCAAGCTTATGATCAAGGAAAAGCCAAAGAATGGATACAACAACGTCACCCAAAGATTGATTCTCAAGAATTAGAACATCGTTTAAACCGCTATGGCTTAAACCCCTGTGGTGAAATCATAGGCTCTAACTTTCACTGTAACTTATCAGAAATTCACTTAAACCAAATTGACCCAGAAGACTACAAAGAACAAGAAAAAGCCTTTACTGCTGGGGCTTTATCTGTAGCAGCACTGTTAAACCATCAATTTTTAGAGCCACGCTACCAAAAGAGCCGGGAATTAGACCCGATTGTTGGGGTCTCCTTTACCGGATTATTCGATTTCTTTGTTCATGCTTTTGGTGTAGACTGGTTGCGCTGGTGGTCTGAAGGTAGACCAGAAACACCCCAAGGTTTGGCTTGGAAAGAGCAAGAGGCAAAATATCTTAGCTACTGGAAAGATACAGTACACCGAGTTGTTTGGGACTACTGCGATCGCCACAACATTAAACGGCCCAATCGCTGTACCACCGTCCAACCCAGTGGAACTAAATCTTTATTAACAGGTGCTAGCCCGGGTTGGCATCCTCCCAAATCACAGAGATTTATCCGACGGATCACCTTCAGGAAAAATGACCCAGTAGCACTAGCCTGCATTGACTACGGGTACAGCGTCATTCCATCCCAATCAGACAAGGACGAACAGGGAAACTTACTAAATGACCCATTTGACCCCCGTGTAACTGAATGGCTAGTAGAAATTCCTGTATCCGTATCTTGGGCTGACTTACCAGGAGCAGATGAAATTGATGTTTCTCAGTTTTCCGCCTTAGCTCAATTTGACTTTGCCCTCCAAGTTCAGCGTTGGTATGTAACTCACAACACATCAGCAACAATAGAACTACGTTCTGAAGAAGTTGAACCGTTAGGACAGCGAATTTATCAAGCCATCCAAAATCATGAAGGCTATATTTCCGCCGCGCTGTTAGCCCGGTTCGATGACTTGCAATCATTCCCACGCTTACCATTTGAGCCCATAGACAAGTCAACCTATGAGCGTTTAACTCAACAAGTTAAAGCACGCCGCAGAACAGATAATTTCTGTACCGTTTTGAGTCGCTATGATTCGGGTGAATTAACAGAGGTTGGGCCTAGTGGATGTGATTCTGATAAGTGTATGTTTCCTATTGAATCTCCTGCATCTTAGGACCAAAATCCAGTAGGGAGATATTGCCTTGTAGAGACGCGTTCAATTGCGTCTCTAGTTTTTCAGGTTAGGATCATTTAAAACTACAGCAGACTCTCAAATATGTTCATTGATGAATTGTCACCAATATTTCAACAATTAACCAAGCACCCAGTTTCATTTATGGGGGGATTTTTTTCTGGTGTGCTGCGACTCAATCTCAAGGACGATCCGGTCAAAAGCTGGCTGGATAAACACATCAATTCTACTTGTCACACCACCAGTCCAACTAGTGAAGCCCACAATGGCAAAGCTCGCGGCCCTCAGCAAATTTCTATTGATTGAGATTTAGACCTATCCTAAAATGGACTAAACCAGAATTGAGGTTGAACAAAAGTATTATGGGTAGGCATTTGCCTGCCCTGCATGATCAGTTTAATACAGTTTGTTAAATCTCATACTTTGAAAAATGTCACAATCAGTTATCATGTGAGCGTATGGCTAAGTTCAGTCCCTTGGCATCTTGAGTTGAAGCGAAAGCAAGCATGATGATCGCTGTCCTACAACATCCGCCATGGGTGAGTCAGAACAGACTATGCAAAATTTGCAGTTTGTTCATATCTCTTTCCCCAGCTGAACTGATCGCTTTTTGTTACAAATTACGTGATCCACATGACTATTTACGTTGGAAACCTCTCTTACCACGCTACTGAAGAAGACTTAAGAACTGTATTTGCCGAGTATGGTCAAGTCACAAGAGTGGTCTTACCTACTGACCGCGAAACAGGTCGGATGCGAGGCTTTGCATTTGTTGAAATGAAGGAAGATGCTCAAGAAGATGCAGCTATTACCGAGTTAGATGGCGCAGAATGGATGGGCCGTCAACTGAGAGTCAATAAAGCCAAGCCCAGGGAAGACAATCGCGGCGCGAGTTGGGGTAAAAAAAGAGATTATTAACAATAGCAGATTTTTATACCGACGGAAAATTAATTGCTCAATTTGACCAGTCCTAGAGCAGAAAGCCCACTCCTTCTTGGGGTGGGATAAATTTCCAGCAACTTTAGTTGCAGTCAAAACCTACTGACATTAATTTAGCGGTAAGGCAAACAATAGAAAAAATGAACTAGGTAAGCTAGTAAAACTCCTGATATCAAAAAAATTTGCTCATAAAGGTATACAAGCACTAACAGGCTATTTCCAGGAGTTCAGAGAACTTTCACAGGCAAAAGCCAAAATTTCAATTCTTTAGTTTATCTAAAATCATATTTGAGTTATCAAAATACCTTTCTAAGATAGAGGCAGCAACCAAAAGTTGTCATTAATAAATCCAACTCACAAGCACAATGCTAGGGAGTAACAAAAATGACTCAAGCTCCAGAATCTCTAGATTTTTTTATGAATGATGCTACGGATAAGAGCTTAGATCGTGATTGTACAACATTATCGCGTCACGTACTCCAACAATTTAAGACTTTTTCCCCAGATGCACAGGATTTGAGCGCGCTGATGAATCGTATAGCCCTGGCGGGTAAACTAGTTGCTCGTCGTCTGAGCCGCGCAGGTTTAATGGAAGGAGTTCTGGGATTTTCTGGAGACGTCAACATCCAAGGGGAATCTGTCAAAAAGATGGATGTCTACGCCAACGATGTATTTATCTCCGTGTTTAAGCAAAGTGGCTTAGTCTGTCGCCTCGCTTCCGAAGAAATGGAAGAACCTTACTACATCCCAGAAAACTGCCCTATAGGTCGCTATACCTTGTTATATGACCCAATTGATGGCTCATCTAATACCGACACCAATCTCAGTTTGGGTTCAATTTTTTCTATTCGTCAGCAAAAAGGCGATGATATTGATCGTCAAGCATCGGATCTCCTGAGCAACGGACGGGAACAAATCGCCGCCGGATATATACTGTATGGGCCGAGCACAATGCTGGTTTATACTATGGGCAATGGTGTTCATTCATTTACCCTTGACCCCAGCTTAGGGGAATTTATCCTCTCGGAAGAAAACATCCGCATCCCTAATCATGGTTCTGTTTATAGCGTTAACGAAGGTAATTTTTGGCAGTGGGAAGAATCAATGCGAGAGTATATCCGCTACGTTCATCGCACTGAAGGCTATACCGCTCGTTATAGTGGCGCTATGGTGAGTGACATCCATCGCATTTTAGTTCAAGGTGGCGTATTTCTCTATCCAGGGACAATTCAGAAACCAGAAGGGAAATTACGCTTACTTTATGAATCTGCTCCCTTAGCTATGTTGATTTCACAAGCAGGCGGTCGCGCCACCACAGGATTAGTAGATATTTTGGAAGTAGTGCCGAAAAAGCTACACCAACGCACACCTTTAATTATTGGTAGTCAGGAAGATGTGGCCAAGGTGGAGTCTTTTATTCAAAACGGACACTAGTACCGCTCCTAATTCCTAGTGCTGAGACTAAAAATTCTTTTGATTAATTGGCAATGAGTAGTTGATTCACACCGAGGAGCTAATAGATACAATAAATCTCTACCAAGAATTAACAGTTAACATGGCTATGTTATTCGAGAATATCTGGAATTGCGGACGGATCAGATCCCTGGTGATGAACTAAAAATTACCTCAGCGGGTCGATGTCATGAGTGATGATTAACGCCACAATTCAAAAGAAAACATCAAAAATTGATGTATTGTGCGTTGCTTCTCTGGTGATGGCAATAGCGTAGCGTGGCGTAGCTATAGCAACACACACCAGAAGTATCATCAACAGAAGTAAAATCATGGGTATGTCCACCAATCATTTGCTCGAAATTAAAAAACTTGGTCAAAGTCTCTGGATGGATAATTTGAACCGTAAAATTATGAAATCAGGTGAACTGCAAGACTTGGTAGAAAATCAGGGTATCTGTGGGATTACTTCCAATCCAGCCATATTTGAAAAAGCGATGGCTGGGCCAAGCTACGCTATCGCCAACAATACCATGTATGATGCGGACATTGAAGCTGGCATTCGGAAGGGATTACCCCCAAGAAAAATTTACGAATCCCTAATTTTTGCAGATATTTGCAACGCATATGATCTGCTGCACCCAGTATATGAAGCATCCAATAAACTCGACGGTTATGTGAGCATAGAAGTAACACCCACCATTGCCCATGATCCCCAAGCCTCAATAGCAGAAGCTCGTCGCTACTGTCAAGAAATTGGGGGGGAAATGTCATGGTAAAAATACCTGGGACACAGGCCGGTTTAGCAGCAGTAGAACAGGCCATATCCGAAGGTATCAACATCAACATCAGCCTAGTGTTTGCCGTAGACAGTTACATCAAAACAGCAAAGGCTTATATGCGGGGCTTAGAAAAACGGGCGGGAAAAGGTGATAGCGATAGCGTGGCGTTAGCCATAGACCTGAGTAAAATTGCTTCCCTAGCTAGCTTCCTTCTCAGTCGCATTGATACTAAAATTCATGCCAAAATAAAAAGTGGCATTACTGATATCACCCAAAAAGCCAAACTGCAAGCAGTCAAAGGCAAAGTCGCGATCGCTAACGCCAAAATTGCCTACCAGGAATACAAAAAAATTATTCAAAGCCAGAGATGGCAAGCCTTGGCGGACAAAGAAGCGAATGTACAGCGATTACTTTGGGCCAGTACCAGCACCAAAGAGCCAAAATACAGTGATTTCATGTATGTTAACCAATTGATTGGGCCCCAGACCGTTAACACCTTACCACCCGAGACAATTGCAGCTTGCGCAGACCATTGCGATGTAGCATTGCGCTGAGAAAGCGGCGTTGCAGAAGCCTATCAACTCATGGAAAGCCTAAAAGACCCAGACATTAACATTGATCTGAATGTAGTCATCGAGGAACTCCTAGTTGAGGGTATTGATAAGTTCGTCAAACCTTATGAGTCCTTGATGAACTCTTTAGAAAACAAAGTCAAGTTATTGTCACCAGTATAGACCTTCAAGGCACAAGTTTATTTGTAGATGCAATAGCCAAGCGTGGCGTAGTCAGATATCCAGCGTCTCATCAACACACCACTTAACACCCACTGAAAACTTCTATGGTTAGTTTGCTAGAAAATCCCTTGCGCGTTGGCCTGCAACAACAAGGGATGCCCGAGCCTCAAATTATTATCATCTTTGGCGCATCTGGTGACCTTACCTGGCGTAAATTAGTCCCTGCCCTTTACAAATTGCGCCGAGAAGGACGCATACCTCCAGAAACCACCATTGTCGGCGTTGCCCGTCGAGAGTGGAGCCACGAGTACTTCCGTGAGCAAATGCAAAAAGGCATGGAAGAAGCTCATGCTAAAGTACCTTTAGGTGAATTATGGCAAGACTTCTCCCAAGGTCTGTTCTACTGTCCAGGGGACATAGACAATCCTGAAAGCTACCAAAAGCTCAACACCCTTTTAAAGGAATTAGACCAGAAACGGGGCACAAGAGGAAACCGAATGTTCTACCTCTCCGTAGCTCCTAACTTCTTCCCCGAAGCCATTAGGCAACTAGGAAGCGCCGGAATGCTAGACGACCCCTACAAACATCGTCTGGTGATAGAAAAACCCTTTGGTCGCGACCTAGCATCAGCCCAGAGTCTGAACCAAATAGTGCAAAAATATTGCCAAGAAAATCAAGTTTACCGCATTGACCACTACTTAGGTAAAGAAACAGTTCAAAACCTGCTGGTGTTCCGGTTCGCTAATGCCATATTTGAACCGTTATGGAACCGTCAATTTGTTGACCACGTACAAATTACCGTCGCAGAGACCGTAGGAGTAGAAGACCGAGCCGGCTACTATGAAAAAGCGGGCGCTCTCAGGGATATGTTGCAGAATCACCTGATGCAACTTTACTGTCTCACGGCCATGGAAGCACCTAACTCTATGGATGCCGACAGCATCCGCACAGAGAAAGTAAAAGTACTGCAAGCCACGCGTTTAGCTGATATCCCCAATTTGTCACGGTCAGCAGTACGTGGTCAATATAGTGCTGGGTGGATGAAAGGTCAACCAGTGCCAGGATATCACGAAGAACCGGGAGTAGCCCCCAATTCCACTACACCCACCTATGTAGCTATGAAATTTCAGGTTGATAACTGGCGCTGGCAAGGTGTACCTTTTTACTTACGTACAGGGAAGCGGATGCCAAAAAAAGTAAGTGAAATATCTATTCACTTCCGCGATGTTCCCTCTCGTATGTTTCAATCAGCATCTCAACAAAGAAATGCCAATATCTTAGCCATGCGTATTCAGCCAAACGAAGGAATTTCCTTGCGTTTTGATGTTAAGATGCCAGGGGCTGAATTCCGCACCCGTTCGGTGGATATGGACTTTAGTTATGGTTCTTTTGGTATTGAAGCTACTTCTGACGCTTACGACAGACTGTTTCTTGATTGCATGATGGGCGACCAGACATTATTTACTCGTTCCGACGAAGTAGAAGCGGCTTGGCAAGTAGTAACTCCTGCTCTTTCAGTTTGGGATGCACCAGCAGACCCAGCTACTATTCCCCGGTACGAAGCTGGTACCTGGGAACCTACAGAGGCGGAATTATTAATTAACCAAGATGGTCGTCGCTGGCGCAGACTGTAAAAAAATAACCAACGAATACTGACTAAAGTACTATGATTTCCCAAGCTCCAACAATTTTCTCTCTTCAGGCTCCTAAAGATATTTCTATCAGCGAAATAGAAACGGAGCTTAATCAAATTTGGCAAAGTTACGGCATCACAGGTGAAGACGGTACTCTTCCTGCTGCTACCAGAGCCACAACATTTACTTTGCTAGTTTACGAACCGGAAGAAACTCAATATTTGTTATCAGTTCTAGGATTTTATAAAGGTCCTTTAGATGGCATTCTCGGTCCACAAATGGGAGCAGCCCTCAGGCAAGTTCAAGTGAAGTATGGACTTCCCGAAACGGGCACAGCGACACCGGAAACCGTGGCTATACTAAGGGAAGAATTCGCTAAACGTCAGGGAAATATGGCAACATCTGAAAGTGTTGCTTATAATTTCAGCCCCACAAGCCCCTCTATCGCTGATGAAATTGCTCTACGTAATCCCTGCCGCATTATTGCTCTGTTCCCTATTGCTGGGGAAGATGAAGGGGTTAGAGCTTCAATTTCTGCCTACTGTCCGATTCAAAAGCAGTCTTCTAGCACTCTTATCTGTTGTGAATATATTACTTTGAGTGGAACGGCTGCGGCTTTAGAACGCGTGGGAGGTATGATCCCAGCATTATTAATTGGTGGCTTACCCAAGTTTCTCTGGTGGAAAGCTACACCAGACCCTAATAACAATCTCTTTAAGCGACTGGCAACAGTTTGCAATAATGTGATTGTGGATTCTTGCAATTTTAACAAGCCAGAAGGTGATTTACTTAGCTTGCAAAAGTTGGTAGAAACTGGTGTTCCTTTGGCTGATTTAAATTGGCGACGCCTGTCGGCATGGCAAGAATTGACGGCTCAAGCTTACGACTCACCCCATCGTCGCGCGGCTCTTAAAGAAATTGACCGGGTGACTATAGACTATGAGAAGGGTAATCCTGCTCAAGCATTATTATTTTTAGGTTGGTTGGCTAGTCGCTTGCAATGGTCACCAGTTTGTTATAAAACAGAATCTGGTGATTATGAAATTACTCAAGTTCGTTTTGTTGCTCAAGATCAGCGACAAATAGAAGCGGAATTAGCCGGGGTTCCGGTTGCTGATGTAGGTGATGTTGTGGGTGATTTAATTGCTCTACGTCTAAGCTCCACAAATCCCCAAGCGGACTGTGGTACCGTTATTTGTACAGAAACTGGCGGTTGTATGCGTATGGAAACCCACGGGGGGGCTCAGTCTGCTGGTATGTTTCAACAGGTCGGTTCCCTTTCTGAACAAAAAGCAGAGTCTTTGTTAAGTCAGCAGGTGCAGCGTTGGGGTCGGGAGTTACTTTTTGAGGAAAGTTTGGCTGTTGTAGCCGAGATTCTGCTTTTAAACAGTTGAAAAGTATTCTCTAGCAGATGCAAGTTTCTTTAGTAGAGAAGTTCCGACGGAACGTCTCTACAGGGTAGCGTAGCACCACCCGATTGCTATGGCTATCCTTTTTCTTATGTCATAATTACTATGGTGCAGTTAATATTTTTGATGATTGCCAGTCTATGGCTTTAGTTGTCGCAGGAGAACGGAGTGGAGTGGGTAAGACAACGGTTACCCTGGCTCTTTTGGCATCTTTACGCCGTCGTGGTGTATCTATACAGTCTTTTAAGGTTGGTCCAGATTACATTGACCCTATGTTTCACGCTTATGTTACTGGTCGTCCTTGTCGCAACTTAGACCCGGTACTAACTTCTGAGGCTTACCTTAAAAGGTGTTTTGTTGATCACAGTCAGGAGTGTCAATATTCCCTGGTGGAAGGGGTGATGGGTCTATTTGATGGAGTCAAGGGGGTAAGAGGGGGGGAAAAACCTTCCTTGAGTACAGATTTTGCTAGTACGGCACATATTACCAGACTGCTAGATTTACCTATACTGTTAGTAATTGATTGTAGCCGTTTATCCGGCTCTGTGGCTGCGATCGCTCACGGTTATTGTTCTTTTGATCCAAGAATAAAAATTGCTGGGGTGGTCTTAAATCGCGTCGGGAGCGATCGCCATTTATCTCTACTTAAAGACTCTCTAGCAGTATTACAATTACCTATAGTGGGCGTACTGCGTCGTCAGGATAATATCACTATACCCGATCGTCATTTAGGTTTAGTGCCTACAGCAGAACTTCCGAAATTGGAAGCTGTTGTTAATGTTCTGGCTGATTTAGGCGATACCTGTTTTGACTGGCAATATTTATTACCATTGTTGGAGAATCCCAAGGGGGACACAGACGGGTACAGACCTTCCGACCGAACGTCTCTAGACTTTAAGGGAGAAGGGGGAGGAGAATTATTCCCACATTCCTACGGTTATCCTCTCAAAATTGCAGTAGCGCGCGATCGCGCTTTTAATTTCTACTATCAAGATAATCTCGATTTACTGCAAAATCTAGGTGCCGAAGTCGTTTTCTGGAGTCCTTTAACAGATACCCAACTACCTCCTGATATACAAGGAATGTATTTTGGCGGGGGTTTCCCGGAGGTTTTCGCTGAGGGTTTAGCAGCTAACATTTCTGTGCGTAATGCGGTTAAAACAGCAATTTTAGCAGGAGTACCCACCATAGCCGAGTGTGGGGGATTAATGTATTTATGTAAAGAAATTATCGACTTTGAGGGTAAACCTTGGCAGATGGCGGGGGTCTTACCCACATCTGCTATTATGGGCAAAAATTTAACTTTAGGGTATCGTCGAGCGGTAGCTTCACAAGATAACCTATTAGTATCAGCAGGTACAAGCATTTACGGTCATGAATTCCATCGTTCTGAGTTAAACCCTAAACCTGAGCAAAGTTTATTTAAAATTTATCCCTACGATGGTGATGGCTTGGAAGTAGAACACAACAGTCAACATCTGGGAACTGATGGTAAGACCCACAGCTTGTCTGGGCTACATCTGAGAAATCTGCACGCATCTTATATTCATGTACACTGGGGACAAAATCGGGAAATCCCCCGCAGGTTTCTGCAACGCTGTCTAGAGATATCAGAAAAGAAAAAGTAGTACAGACAGAGGACGACGTATTTATATATCCAAATTTATTTAGAGATTTTAACCACTCTAGAATTTGAGAACATTTTTATGCCGACGACTGGAACTAGTATATCAGCACCCCAAAACTATCACAGCCAATGGACAACAGAAGTTATTCAAGTTCTCAATAGCGACCCAGAAAGGGGATTATCTTCTACGGAAGTTGACAAACGACAATCTGAGTTTGGTAAGAATGAACTTAAGGGTAAACCGGGAAAGCCTGCTTGGTTGAGATTTGTCTTGCAGTTCAATCAAGCCCTTCTCTACATTTTACTTATTGCCGGGTTAATTAAGGCTCTTTTACTTCAGTGGACAAACGCCGGGGTAATTTGGGGTGTGACTCTAATTAACGCTATCATTGGCTTTGTCCAAGAGTCAAAAGCCGAAGGTGCGATCGCCGCCTTAGCCCAAGCTGTTACCACCGAAGCGACGGTGATTCGTAACGGACAAAAATCCCGAATCCCCTCCCAAGAATTAGTTCCCGGTGATATTGTCTTACTTACTTCTGGGGATAAAGTCCCAGCAGATTTACGGTTATTCAACGTTCGTAATTTACAGGTAGATGAGTCCGCTTTAACGGGGGAGTCAGTACCGGTAGAAAAGTCTACTGCTGACCTCAGACCCGATACTCCCCTAGCAGAAAGGGTGAATATGGCTTATGCAGGTAGCTTTGTCACCTTTGGTCAAGGTAGCGGTATTGTTGTGGCCATTGCCAACGCTACGGAAATGGGGCGTATTTCCCAGTCCCTAGAACAAACCACCAGTCTCAGCACCCCCCTCACCCGTAAATTTGACAAATTTAGTCATCAACTCCTCTATATAATCCTTGGACTAGCAGCTATGACGTTTGCTGTGGGCTTAGGAAAAGGACAAACCTGGCCTGCTATGTTTGAGGCATCGGTGGCCTTGGCGGTGAGTGCAATTCCCGAAGGTTTACCCGCAGTGGTGACGGTGACCATGGCTATTGGAGTTAACCGCATGGCAAAACGTCACGCCATCATCCGTAAACTACCGGCGGTGGAAACTCTAGGGGGGGCTACTGTTATTTGTTCGGATAAAACTGGTACTCTCACAGAAAATCAAATGACGGTTCAGGGAATTTACGCCGGCGGGCAGCATTTCCAAGTCACAGGTACGGGTTATAATCCTCAAGGGGAGATTCTGTTTGAGCAGCAACCAGTAGATTTACAAACCGGATACTTCCCCGCCCTTGCAGATTGTTTAATGGCTGGGTTACTTTGCACAGACTCTCATTTAGCAAAAAATAGTAATGGTAATTGGTCTGTGGTAGGTGATCCTACTGAATGCGCTATAATTATAGTGGCAAATAAGGCGGGGTGGAGTCAGTCGGAAATGACAAAATTAACTCCGCGCATTGATGGTATTCCCTTTGAGTCTGAGTTTCAATACATGGCTACTCTCCATGATAACCGAGACTCGGAGTCGAGAATTATTTACGTCAAGGGTTCCGTTGAAGCTATTACCAGTCGTTGTGAGCAAATGCTCAATGCTGAGGGAGAACTCGAACCAATGGCGGATCTTGAGTTAATAGAGCAGCGCGTGGTAACGATTTTAGCTAAACAGGGAATGCGGGTTTTAGCTTTTGGTAAAAAAATCGTCAGCCATGGGCAGAACTCTGTAGACCATGAAGATATTGCTTCTGGTTTGATTTTCTTAGGTTTACAGGGGATGATTGACCCACCCCGTCCAGAGGTGATCGCCGCAGTGCGTGCCTGTAAAACCGCAGGGATTCAAGTTAAGATGATTACAGGCGACCATATTACCACAGCCAAAGCCATAGCCCAACAAATTGGTTTAGAAAAAGACGGTCAGGTACAAGCCTTTGACGGTAAGCAAATCGCCCAAATGGACAACAGCCAACTCGCCCATGCTGTGGAGCATGGTGTGGTCTTTGCTAGGGTAGCTCCAGAGCAGAAATTGCGCTTAGTGGAAGCTTTGCAATCCCAAGGGGAAATTGTGGCCATGACCGGCGATGGAGTCAACGACGCTCCCGCTCTCAGACAAGCAGATATTGGTATCGCCATGGGGGGCGCAGGTACAGATGTAGCCCGGGAAGCCTCTGATATGCTGCTTACCGATGACAATTTTGCCTCTATTGAGGCTGCGGTGGAGGAAGGACGCACAGTATATCAGAATTTACAAAAGGCGATCGCCTTTATCTTACCGGTGAATGGGGGCGAATCCATGACTATTCTCATTAGCGCCCTCTTCGCCAGAGACCTACCCATTCTCTCCCTCCAAGTGCTGTGGTTAAACATGGTTAACTCTGTAGCCATGACCGTACCTTTAGCATTTGAACCCAAATCAGACCGGGTAATGAAACGTCCACCCCGCAACCCCAAGGAGCAGTTACTTTCTCGTACACTGTTCCAGCGCATAGCAGCAGTTTCTATCTTTAACTGGATTCTCATCTTTGGGATGTTTGAATGGGTGCGTCAAACCATAGGGGATATTAACATAGCTCGAACCATGGCAATTCAAGCTCTAGTCGCGGGACGAATTGTTTATTTATTGAGTATTAGTCAGTTAGCGAATGTAGCGGCGCGAAAAATCCAAGGTCAAGCAGTCAGTATCAACGATGGTCGCGCCATGTCTGTGGGTATACTCGGCACAGTATTATTACAAATCATATTTAGTCAATGGGATGTTATGAATCTTTTATTTAAAACCGCACCCCTGAATTTACAACAGTGGTTAATTTGCTTACTTCCGGCTATACCTATGATTCCCCTGGCTTGGTTTGTTAATCGCATAGACCCCACTAATTAAGGCCAATGGCTAACGCCACGCTATATGTGTCCGTTCTGTTCTACTATGTTCTTTGGTCTGACCAATATATTTGGTGTATTCCTTTACCTTTAAGTTGACCCACCAATTGCGGCACAGGAGTAAGCGATAGCGAAGCGCTGCTGCAAGCAGATCGCTATCAATAAAACTAGAGAAATAAATCTTTCACCAATTACATTAGTATCCAGGGTAAGAGCATCTGAATCACTGCATCGGTTACCACCATCACCACACCACTACCTCACCGAGATTCAGGTAAAATAGACCTAAGAGGGTGAAAGTTGTGCACTCTCGCTTACCTGAGTTGATTTATGTTACGGAATTGGTGGTTTAGATTACTAACAATATCCCTAGGAGTCTGGCTATTCCTGGATTTGCTTGCGCACCTAGGAGCAGAAATACTCTGGTTTGAAAATATCGGTTATTTACAAGTATTTCTTCTACGGATAGTCACCATGGGGGGACTGTGGATATTTGTAGCAGGTATCAGCGCCGCCTTTTGTTTGGGTAATCTTCACTTAGCTTACCGCCACCAGCATCCCCCAAATCATCCCTCCCCCATGGTGGCTGTAAAAGTGCAACAAGTCCCCAGAAGTAAAGAAATTAAACTAGTCTGGTTACTACCCATAGCATTAGTATTAAGTTTTCTAGTTGGCTTAATGGTGATTTACTATAGCCAAATAGCTGCTACCCATTGGCATCCGGGAATTATCCGCGATATTCCGGTAAATCCTCAGTTATTTCGACCGGGGCGCATTTGGGAGTTAATAGGTAACTTTATTTCCACCCCTTGGTATTTCGGTTTAATTTTGGCAATAGTCATCGCCATTGTAGTATATCCTCATTTTCTATTGCGGGCGATCGCAATTCTTCTGAGCCTTCTATTTGCTCAAATCATATCCCACAACTGGGCTAGGATACTGCAATATTTCGCCCCCACATCCTTCAACGCCTCCGAGCCATTATTTGATCAAGATATCAGCATATATATATTTTCCCTCCCCTTTTGGGAGCTTCTAGAACTATGGTTAATGGGATTATTCTTGTATACCCTCATCGCTGTAGCCCTAACTTACCTCTTGGGTGCCGGTAGCCTTAGTCAAGGCGTTTTCCTGGGGTTTTCTTCCCAGCAACAGCGTCATTTATACGGTAACGGTGGACTATTCATGCTCCTAGTAGCCCTGAGTTATATGCTCAGTCGTTACGAGCTAGTTTATTCCCCACGTGGCGTTACCTACGGTGCAAGTTATACCGATGTTACAGCCGTTCTCCCGTCCTATACCATCCTCTGCTTTGCTTCCCTAGCCCTAGCCTTTTACCTGCTATGGCGGACAGTAAGCTGGAAACCCCAATCCCGCTACCGGCCATTTATATTTTACAGCTTAGGAGTTTATCTAATAGGAATGGTCGCCGCCGATATTTTCCTCCCCACCCTAGTGCAATATTTAATCGTACAGCCCAACGAACTCCAACGGGAACAACCCTACATCCAGCGTACCATCGCCCTAACCCGCCAAGCATTTGACTTAGAAAACATTGACGTGCAAACCTTTAACCCCACAGGAGACCTAACAGAAGCCGATATCCAAAGAAATGACTTAACAATTCGTAACATTCGCCTGTGGGACCAGCAACCACTGGTAGAAACTAACCGCCAACTGCAACAGATTCGCCTTTACTACCGCTTCTCCGATGCGGACATCGACCGCTACACCCTGCTTAAGGAAGTACCCGCGGAAATACCCACAGCAACGGGGGTATTTCCCAACCCAGTAGACGAAGAGACCACAGAACGGCGACAAGTACTAATAGCCGCCAGGGAATTAGACTACACCGCCGTACCCCAGCAAGCTCAAACCTGGGTAAACCGCCATTTAATCTATACCCATGGTTTCGGGTTCACTATGAGTCCAGTAAATACCGTCGCACCTGGTGGACTACCAGAATATTTTGTCAAAGACATCGCCGGTAATAACGACACCGCCCTTACTACCTCCAGTGAAGCCATTCGCGAGAGCATCCCCATAGGAAAACCCCGGATTTACTTCGGTGAAATCACTGATACTTACGTCATGACTGGAACAAAAGTTAAAGAATTAGACTTTCCCAGTGGTAGCGATAATATATACAACATTTATGATGGTGTGGGCGGAATTCGTGTTGGTAGAGGGTGGAGAAGATTACTATTTGCCATGTATTTAAAAGATTGGCAAATGCTATTTACAGAAGACTTTTTACCAGATACTCAAGTGTTATTCCGGCGGAATATTAAAGAACGTATTCAAGCGATCGCCCCCTTCCTCCAATTTGACAGCGACCCTTATTTAGTTGCTGCTGATGCTGGTGACAAAGACTTTGAGAAAAACGGCAGCTACCTTTACTGGGTAGTTGATGCTTACACTACAAGCGATCGCTATCCCTATTCAGACACAACCAGCCTCAACATAGCCGACCATCAAGAGAAAATCAACTACATCCGCAACTCAGTTAAAGTAGTCATTGACGCTTACCACGGCACAGTTAACTTTTACATAGCCGACCCCGGAGACCCCATCATAGCCACATGGGGGAAAATATTTCCCGATACCTTCAAACCCCTCTTGGACTTACCACTGAACCTGCGGAAACATATTCGTTACCCCGTGGACTTGTTCAAAATTCAGTCCGAGCGATTAATAACCTACCACATGACCGACCCCCAGGTGTTTTATAACCGGGAAGACCAGTGGCAAATACCCACAGAAATCTACGGGGACGAAGCCCGTCCAGTTAAACCATACTACCTCATCACCAGCCTCCCCACAGTCCCCCTTTCTGACAGCAATTCCTCTCATAGGGAAGAATTTATCCTCCTCCTACCCTACACCCCCAGACAACGCTCTAATTTAATCGCCTGGTTAGCAGCTCGGTCAGACGGTGAAAACTACGGTAAATTATTACTCTATGTATTCCCCAAAGAACGCCTAGTTTTTGGACCAGAGCAAATAGAAGCCAGAATTAACCAAGACCCCATCATCTCTCAACAAATTTCCCTCTGGAATCGTCAAGGTTCCAGAGCAGTTCAAGGTAACCTCTTAATTATCCCCATTGAACAATCCTTATTGTACGTCGAGCCAATTTATTTAGAAGCCACTCAAAATAGACTCCCCACCCTAGTACGGGTAATCGTGGCTTTTGAAAATAGAATTGTGATGGCTCCTACACTCGAACAAGCATTACAGGGAATCTTTCAGCCAGAGGTAACACCAACCCCCACAATTATTCGTCCTTTGGAGGAACCAACCCCATCACAGTAAATTGAAAAAATTTAAAGTTTAAAAAATTTAAAGGAATTGCCAAACTATGGGGAGTTGCATAGGTTGCACGTGATAGCGTAGCTTGGCATAAGCCATAGTTGAAAATAAATAGGCAAAGTACAAGGGGAAACTAACGTGAGTGATGGATTTGATTACGATTTAGTGATTATCGGCGCGGGTGTGGGTGGACATGGCGCAGCCCTACACGCTGTTAGCTGTGGTCTGAAAACAGCGATTATTGAAGCTGGGGACATGGGGGGAACCTGTGTGAATCGTGGCTGTATCCCTTCCAAGGCTTTGTTAGCTGCGTCTGGACGTGTGCGGGAGTTACGTAATGCCCATCATCTCAAATCCCTGGGAATTCAAGTTGATCATGTGGCATTTGACCGTCAAGCGATCGCAGACCATGCTAGCAGTCTTGTATCAAAAATTCAAGGCGACCTCACCAACAGCCTCAAACGTCTAGGAGTAGATATTATCAGAGGTTGGGGAAAAATTGCCGGCACTCAAAAAGTAACTATCACTAGCGATAGTACACAAAAAACAGTGACAGCTAAAGATATCATTCTTTCCCCTGGCTCTGTCCCCTTCGTACCCCCAGGCATAGAAGTAGATGCTAAAACCGTTTTTACCAGCGATCAAGGTGTAAAATTAGAATCTCTACCGGAATGGATCGCAATTATTGGTAGTGGTTACATCGGCTTAGAATTTTCTGATGTTTACTCGGCTTTGGGCTGTGAAATCACCATGATTGAAGCCCTAGACCAACTCATGCCAGGATTTGACCGGGATATTGCTAAACTAGTAGAACGAGTCTTAATTACACCCCGGGATATAGAAACCAAAGTGGGAATATACGCCAAAAGAATCATCCCCGGTTCCCCCGTGGTAATTGAATTAGCAGACTTTAAAACTAAAGAAGATATTGATGTTATTGAAGTCGATGCTTGTTTAGTAGCCACAGGGCGTATTCCCGCCACCAATAACTTAGGACTAGACACTTTAGGCATAGAACTAGACCGGCGGAATTATATCCCCGTAGATGACCATATGGCTGTGCTCTCTGGCGGGGAAGTAGTCCCCCATGTCTGGGCCATTGGTGACGCCACTGGGAAAATGATGTTGGCCCACACCGCCTCGGCTCAAGGTGTCGTCGCGGTGGAAAATATCATCGGTCGTCCCCGCACTGTGGACTATCGCAGCATCCCAGCGGCCGCATTTACTCACCCAGAGGTCAGCTATGTAGGCTTAACAGAAGTAGCCGCCCAGGAATTGGCGCAAGCTGAAGGCTTTGAGGTGGCTACTACTAAAAGTTACTTCAAAGGTAATTCCAAAGCTCTGGCAGAAAAAGAAGCCGATGGTATGGCTAAAGTAGTGTATCGCCAAGATACTGGTGAGGTTTTAGGAGTGCATATCTTTGGCATGCACGCCTCGGACTTAATTCATGAAGCCTCAGCCGCGATCGCTAACCGTCAAGCTGTCCAAGACCTGGCTCACTTAGTACACGCCCATCCTACACTTTCGGAAGTGCTAGATGAAGCTTATAAACGCGCCGTGGTTTAAGGACTAGGGCGGGAAGGTCTTATGAGTCGTGATGGCTACGCTACGCCATCAGTGGCTAAAGGGTGCCTGTTAACACTGAAATATTTTTCGCCCGTCATTGTCTCTTGAGGGCCGGGAGTGTCAAACTCAGGAAAGAAGAACTCAAAACTTAAATTATGCAAATTCGTCGCCGTTCTACCAACACTACCATTAATGTCTCTTTTTTACGTTATCAGTCTGCTTTGCCAGATATAGAACCAAACAACATTTTGGAGGAAATTGTCTGGCATAAGGAAGTTGAAATTGACCAAATGCGGGAAAGGCGACCTTTAACAGAATTGCAAAAGCAGGCACTCTCGGCACCACCCACCCGTGATTTTATCGCCGCTTTAAGACAAGGAAGCACCAAGCCGGCTTTAATTGCTGAAGTCAAGAAAGCTTCCCCTAGCAAGGGTGTCTTACGAGCGGATTTTGACCCGGTAGCCATTGCTTCGGCCTATGAACAAGCCGGAGCTAGTTGTCTTTCTGTTTTGACAGATAGGAAGTTTTTTCAAGGCAGTTTTGAGAATTTAGCCCAAGTGCGTGCTAGGGTGAAATTACCACTTTTATGTAAGGATTTTATTATCTATCCTTACCAAATGTATTTGGCTCGTATTCAGGGTGCAGATGCAATTTTGCTAATTGCGGCTATTCTCAGTGATCAAGATTTACAATACTTCCTGAAAATTGCTAAAGCATTGAAGATGACAGCCTTGATTGAGGTTCATAGTTTGGCAGAACTTGATCGCGTGTTAGCTTTAGCTAAACGTTGGACAGCGGACCGCTCAACTTGTGAGTTTTTGGTGGGGATCAATAATCGCAATTTAGAAGATTTTTCCGTTGATCTTCAAACTACCTGTCAATTATTGGCAGCACGAGTTAGTCAATTACAGGAACTTAATCTCCTAGTTGTGAGCGAGTCAGGGCTACATACTCCTGAAGATTTACATATAGTACACCAGGCAGGAGCAGCAGCCGTACTCATTGGAGAGTCGTTAGTTAAACAACCCGACCCTGGTTTAGCGATCGCTAAACTGTTTGCTAACCACCGCCAACCGCTGTAGCGGGAGATTCGGTGCTTATTTATGTCCATGCAGGCAGAACCTAGGGTAGGGTACACAGATAAATCCGTAGTTGAACAGATGATAAAATGCTATAACTTGAAAGAAGAATTTTAGATTATTTTTAACTAATATACATAGGTTGTTGCAAAAGTCAAGTAAACCATCATTCTTTAGCTCTAATGATCTTTAAATCTGTGGATTTGAAGACTATGGCAAGTATTGTTTATGTATATGCAGATAAAACCTAAAATTCCCCCCAAAAATTTAAGTATCCTCCCCAAGTTTTGAACTTTTATTCTTTTTTAGGACGAACAAATGGACAATAAGCTAATGCTCATGATTCCTGGCCCCACACCAGTACCAGAAGCTGCTTTATTGGCATTAGCCAAGCACCCAATTGGACACCGCACCAATGAGTTTAGTAACATCATGGCGGAGGTGATAGAAAACCTCAAATGGTTACACCAAACTCAAAATGATGTACTAATGCTCAATGTTAGCGGTACGGGTGCGGTGGAAGCGGGAATCATTAATTTTCTGTCTCCAGGCGATCGCGTTTTGGTCGGTTCCAATGGGAAGTTTGGAGAACGCTGGGTAGAAATCGCTGCAGCATACGGTTTGAATGTTGAAGCTATTACTACCGAATGGGGGAAACCTTTAGATACATCAGTGTTTGCAGAAAAACTGCAAGGGGATACCAACAAGGAAATTAAAGCCGTCATTATTACCCACAGCGAAACCTCAACCGGTGTGTTGAATGACTTAGAAACTATCAACCGGCTAGTAAAGGAACATGGCGAAGCTTTAATTATCGTGGATGCAGTTACTAGCTTGGGCGCATTCAATTTACCCATAGATACCTGGGGTTTAGATGTAGTGGCTTCCGGTTCCCAGAAAGGTTATATGATTCCCCCAGGATTAGGATTTGTTGCTGTTAGCCCCAAGGCTTGGGAAGCTTACAAAACTGCAAAATTACCGAAATATTATCTTGATTTAGGTAAATATCGCAAATCTGCCGCCAAAAATACCACTCCCTTTACTCCACCGGTGAACTTGATTGTGGCTTTACACACCACATTACAAATGATGAAGGATGAAGGCTTGGAGTCAATATTTACTCGGCACCAAAGACTCAAAAATGCCACCCGCGCCGCGGTGCGTGGTTTGAATTTACCTTTATTTGGTGCAGATGATTATGCCAGTCCAGCAATTACCGCTGTTGCCCCACAGGGTATTGAAGCTGATAAAATTCGCTCATTGATGAAGAAGCGTTTTGATATTGCTTTGGCCGGTGGACAAGACCATCTGAAAAACAAAATTTTCCGCATTGGTCACTTGGGTTTTGTTAGCGATCGCGATATTCTCACCTGTATAGCCGCCTTAGAAGTGACTCTTACTGAACTCGGCTACGAAGACTTTATCCCTGGTGCTGGTGTAGCAGCAGCGGCTAAAGTATTTAGTTAGTCTCCATCCCCAGTCTATCTGGGGAACGTAAACCCTTGGCGAAGCGTCTCCAAGAGAAAGGAGAACTGTTAGCCACACCAATGATGAGTATTTTGGTTCTACTCCCATTGAAATTATAAAGAGCGAGTTAAACAGTCAACTCGCTCTTTGCATCCTTCTGGAAATAAGTAAAAATGGTAACAGTCAATTCTGCTATCTATCGGACTCGGTACAACACAGAATCCACGTGACATCCTCAATTCTCCGGTATGAAAGGCATACTTATACACATTAGAACCATGATTGCAATCAAAAACTTCGCCAATCCAACTTATGTCATAGAAACGCCATAGGTTGAGGTAGCCTGTATTTTAGACTTAGACAATGCAAAACTCAAATTCCTGCTCTTATGCTGTTTCCAGCCAATCATAAATTTGTTCTAACTGTTCTAACGTAATTAATCCATACTGCCAAAGAATCATTGGTAAAGGACCGGGATCTTGTTCCCGATGTCGCAGGGCGACTGCAAGAGAAGCCGAGGAAATTGACAAATCTTCCTCTAGAAAATGAATCAGTCGTGAATAGGTTGATGGTGACATTTGTAACTCACCCCCTTTAGTTGAATTTATTGTCATATAACCATGTCCCATTTCTCAGTAACCTGCAGCTAATGTTTCATTCGTAACTGGTGATGACCGGAATGACTTACGCCACGCTACGTTCTCAGAAATTCCAACACAATTGGCTAAAACTCTTCAAACTGAAAGATTTCACCGGTTAAACTCGAAGATTCCCAATTCAAAGCACCACTGATATTGTTGACTATTATGTTTGATTTCATCACACATTTAGTCACAAATATTCCATAGCTAATACTCTCTTATGAGAGTCCATTTACACTTACGCCAAAAGGAATATTTTTGGCATCCATAGTAGAGAAATGTGATTATAGCTTGAAACTGCAAATTTCACTATGATGTAAACAAGGTAAATAGTATCCATAATAAAGTTCTATTCTATACTTAGCAAATCTTGGAAACAAAGATATTAACTTAGGATTCGCCCCATCTGACAGGGGGAAATTTATTTCCCCAGATTTCCCGTATCGAAAAACTCAATTTTGATCACATCACCATCCCGCAAATTTAATTCCGCAGATCGTCCAGATCGCAATTCAATGACCATATCAACGGGCACATTAGGACCATAAGTAGGGCAAGGTTCCCTAGGACACGGAGGCGCAGAAGCCTGAATATATCGCACCACCCCATTTTGCAAAAACACCATATCCAGAGGAACAGGGACATTTTTCATCCAAAATCTGACAGGTCGTGCAGAAGGGAACTGAAATAACATCCCCTGATCATCTGGTAAAGGTGGACGATACATTAAGCCCTTCGCCTGCTGTTCCGGTGTCCGTGCCACTTCCAATTGGACTCTAGTACCATTAGACAGAACTGCTTGTGCTGAAATTGGTAGCATTTGACCACTGGGAGCTTTTGTTTGGCTACTGGCTGTGGATGTGGTAGATTTTGCTGTATTTCCAACAGAACAGCCCATTAGTAAAACATTCAGGAGCATCGGGACTACAATTAGCCAACGCATCATAATATTTTCTGATTTGGTAATTTAAATTGCGATTGCACAGCACTTATGCTAAAAACTACGGTGTGAGGATAGATAAAATTAATACTTCCAGTTTAAAAAGCAGCCGCTTAAGTCATATACTGCTTTGGCCTGGGAAAAAGGTCAACACCATCAGATTTGTGTTTTTACCTCATAGTAAATCAAATGATGATCATTGTGATTCCTAGGGAAATTGGCGCTAAATATATGAATTGTAGCTCCCAACTTGTGAGTTGAGAAGGAACTTTTTAAAAGAGGTATGAAAAATATAGCACATAAGAATATTCTCTCCCAGGTGAAAAAAAACTTGTAGCAGAAATAAACAAAGTACAAATCAATCCTGGGGCATACCTGGTGGTTGTGGAACATGACAAAGGGTAATTGCAAGGCACACAAGTCAAGAGCGTCAATAGACTGTAAATCAATTGAATTTTATTTATTGAGGGGGAAAATATTAAATTATGTCCTATATCTCCACCACACCGGCAAACCTGAACCTCTACATCCAAGGTGAGGGGTTCCCTATTCTGTGTTTACACGGTCATCCTGGATCTGGTCGTAATCTTTCTGTTTTTACCAATCATTTATCCAAACGCTACCAAACTTTCGCCCCTGATTTACGCGGCTACGGTAAAAGTCGCTGTAATGGCAATTTTGAGATGTTAGACCATTTGACAGACTTAGAGGCGCTTCTAGACCGCTTTCAAATTGAAAAATGTCTGATATTGGGATGGTCACTGGGTGGAATTTTGGCAATGGAAATGGCATTGCGACTACCACAACGCTTTACTGGTATGATTTTGGTGGCCACCGCAGCCAGACCCCGTGGCAATCATCCCCCCATTACTTGGCAGGATAATCTATATACTGCCATTGCCGGAATTTTGAACTATATTCAACCAAGTTGGCAATGGAATATAGATACTTTTGCCAAGCGATCGCTTTTTCGCTATTTGATTCAACAACATACCTCCACAGCTTATAATTATATTGCCACCGAAGCAGTACAGTCCTATTTACAAACCTCTTCTTTCGCAACTCGCGCCCTCTACACTGCTCTGAAATCTGGTTACAATCGACTCTCTGATTTACAAAAAATTCACTGTCCTGGTTTGGTACTGGCTGGGGAACAAGACTGTCATATTACCCCTGAGTCTAGTTTAGAAACGGCACAACATTTGAAAAGTAGCCAGTGGCGTTGTTACCCAAATACAGCACATTTATTTCCTTGGGAAGTTCCCCAACAGGTATTAGGTGATATTGATATTTGGTTGGAAGCACATCCCCAAGTTGTGAAAATGCCAAGATGAATTAACCACAGATAAGCAGGTTCATGATTCTGATATTAGTTGCAAAATCAGTTGTAGGGGAATTTCTACGTAATCTGGACGATGGTTGAGTTCATGGTGGAGTTCCTCTATTGCTTTTTCTAATAGATAGGCAAATAGCAGTAATTGTAGTTCCGCAGGGGTTTTTGGTAAAAAGTTGTTTTCCCCAGCAGTTGCTAAATAAGAATTGCAGAAGGTAGCACTCACCCAGGTATACCAAAATTTTGCCCATTGTTTCATAAGTGGCAGATTGTCAGGGCGAACCATACCAGTTTCTATTTCACGGCGCAAAGCTTCAGTCACAGCATAATTGAAGGATACCAGCATCCGGGCTACATCTCTTAATGGCGATCGCTTGCGGCGGCGTTCACTCAAACTGCGGGCTGCTTTACCTTCAAAATGGGTGATAATAAAGTCCTTACCAGTGTACAGCAATTGCCCCAGATGATAGTCCCCATGATAACGAGTCCGGAAGGCGATAATTTTTTGATTCACAACTAACTGGAAACGTGCCAAAATCTCTTGTTGGTTATTAAGTACATCTGTTGCCAATTCCTGGGTATGAGATGGCAAATCTTTTGCCCTTTCCCTAAGTAATCGGAAAACTCGCCCTGTGAGGTTACGTGCATCTTGGTAGATGGAACGTTGGTAAAATGATGAAAAGGGTTCTGGCGCAAAGTCGGGATTATCTGTATCTGTAGCTAAGGTCATATGCAATTCAGCCGTGGATTTACCTAATATTTCTACATTTGGAAGGTAAGAATTAATGGTTTTGGTCGCCAGGTCGGGAATATCAGTTCTCTGTAAGTTTAAGAGAGAACCTGATGGTATGGGAACTTCTGTAATACTCGCCTGTTCTGTAGTCACCACATCAAAATAATGACGTAGGCTGTCTACGGTGTAATCCCAGCCGCTGCGAGTATCTTGAATTAACTCTTGTAATATGCCTATGGTCATCGGTAGGTTGGAAATATCCCCAAATCTCTGATAGCTTGCGTGGCGTACCCATTGGCGACCATACTCTAAAGCCCCTGCTACAGGTACAAAATGTTGTAAGCGTTTTTTCTCCCCCAGAAAACGCCGGATTTCTAAATCCGGGTGCATACCTTCCTCAAATTTCCGGAAGAGTTTCAAACATAGGCGCGAGCCATAAACTATATAAGTATTGGTTTGTTCTTCTTCCTTGAGAACATTTGGTTCATGGTCACCGTTTTGTGAGTATAACTGTGAAAATAAATCAGTGGTCGTGGCAAATAATTCTCCTTTTGTCCCTCTATATAAACGCTGCTCCCCAATAGCATCTAATAATGAACTCAAAAAGTTCTTATCTACTAACGCATCAAACAAAATTCCTACTTCTGAAGTATTAACCAGGGTATTCTCCCTTTGCACTTGCAGACGTGAAATTACAGCTTGGGGGATTTCTCTCAATAGCTGCATTGCTTGCTCACTCTCTGCATAGGCGAAAAATAATAGATAAGTTTCCCTGTGTCTATCAATATAATCTACCTGTAACCAAACCATTTCGGCTAACTGCTGATTGTAGGGTATGGCAATGGTTTCTACAATTTGCACCGATTGCAAAGTTCTGGTTTTACCACCAAACCATTTACAGGTATATAGGTAATCCCGCAGTGTTGATTCTAAAACCCCTTTTAACTCCCGTTGTAAAATCACATTTTGCCACCGTTCATTCACAACTAGGGTAGGTAACTCGGCTTGGGGTTTCGGGGGTTGAGTCAAACTAGGCTTACGTTTGAGGACAAACCAGTAAAATCCATGGGGACTCAGACTGAGAAAATAAGGCGACTCTCCAATGGCGGGAAACTCCGTGTAACCAAAAATTTCCACTGGTACTAGTCCTGTGAAATCTGATAAATCTAATTCTGCCGTTTGGACATAATGAGATAAATTTGCTACTATGAGGATATGTTCTTCTTCGTAGGTGCGGCTAAAAGCAAAAACTTTGCGGTTATTAGGGTGTAATAATTCAAATTTGCCTTTACCTAAAGCCTGAAAACGGTTTCGAGTAGCAATCAAGCGTTTCATCCAATACCACAGAGAATTGAAGTTAGCCCTCTGTGCCTCGACGTTAACCGCTTCATAGTGGTATTCTGAGTCAATAATCACCGGCAAGTACAACCTCTGGGGATTAGTCCGACTAAAACCGGCGTTGCGGTCAGAACTCCACTGCATAGGAGTGCGTACACCATTGCGATCGCCTAAGTAAACATTATCCCCCATGCCAATTTCATCACCATAATAGATTACGGGTGTTCCCGGTAGGGATAACAACAAACTATTAAGTAACTCAATTTGGCGGCGGTCATTACCTAACAGAGGTGCTAGTCGGCGGCGGATACCTAAATTTAATCTCATTACCGGGTCTTGAGCATACACCCGATACATAAAGTCTCGGTCTTCATCTGTGACCATTTCTAAGGTCAATTCGTCGTGATTACGCAAAAACAACGCCCACTGACAATTGTCAGGAATATGTGGAGTTTGTTGGAGAATATCTACAATGGGGAAATTGTCTTCCATCTGTAGGGCGATAAATAGGCGTGGCATTAGGGGAAAATGAAAGTTCATATGGCATTCATCCCCGTCGCCATAATATTTAGCTGCATCCTCTGGCCATTGATTAGCCTCAGCTAGTAGCATCTTGTGAGGATGTTTCGCGTCAATGTGCGATCGCAATTCTTTCAGGAAAGCATGAGTTTCCGGGAGATTTTCGCAGTTAGTCCCTTCCCTTTCATACAAATAAGGTACTGCATCCATACGTAATCCATCAACGCCCATTTCTAACCAAAAATCTAAAACATCAAATACCGCATCTCTTACCAAGGGATGATCATAATTTAGATCCGGCTGATGGGAATAGAAACGATGCCAATAATAAGCCTTAGCCACCGGATCCCAAGCCCAATTCGAGGTTTCAAAATCCTGGAAAATAATTCGCGCTTCTTGGTATTTTTCTGCCGTATCACTCCACACATAAAAATCTCTTTCTAGACTACCTTTTGGGGCGCTGCGTGCGCGTTGGAACCAAGGATGTTGATCCGATGTATGGTTAATAATTAACTCAATAATCACCCGGATACCCCGCTCATGGGCAGCATTCAATAGGTTTTTAAAGTCTTCTAATGTCCCATAGATGGGGTTAATACTGGTATACTCAGCAATATCATAACCATCATCTTTCAGTGGTGATGGGAAAAAAGGTAGTAACCAAATAGCCGTAATCCCTAAATCTTGCAAGTAATCTAGTTTTTCTATTAGTCCCTGTAGGTCGCCAATACCATCACCATTACTATCAGCAAATGCACGAATAGGTACTTCGTAAATAATCGCTTTCTTAAACCATAAGGGGTCATCTTTGATGATTAAGTCTGCTCTTCTCATTTTATCTATCAACTTTTAGTGATAAAACTCTTATTTATTTTTTTATAAAAAAATTGTTAACTCACTTTTTCCTCTTCCCTCCTATCACAAAATACCTAAAATCATAACTTTATCCATCTCACACAGGTAAGAGCATTAACAAGCTCTTGATTGGAAGAGGACTATTCCAGCTACGTGATATAATCACTGAGTTGTTAATCAAGAGTCTTTCAATATCTATCTTTAGATAGATGACAGTGCATATTTTTTTATTGTTAAGTATATGCTTCTACATTCTGATGCATCATTACTGCCTACTACATAATTACTCGAACCTATGGATCACAACACTCACAAACCAAAACCCAAAAAGAAAAATTCTACTTTTGTTCGTCCATTACCTCAACAACCTAAAAAGTCTCAAAACACTAAATCATCCTTAAAAGATGAATTTGATCTGGAAATTCTCCAAAAAAATCCTTGGGGACAATTTTTATTATTTGTGGAAGATTTCTACAGTAAATACATTCCACCCAGTACAGAGGAGGAGAAAAAACGTGGAAATATATTGCAAACCGCCATTAAAACCTTCAATGAACATCATCAAGAATCTTGGAGACAAATACTCCATAGAATTCCTCCATCTTCCACCAAGCTGATTGATGACTTTTACTATTATCTATCTAACCGTAGAAAACTTACACCACAGGAAGTTTATCAAGAATCTCAAGCAGCTATCCAAGGTTTGATTAATAACGCCGAATATGGATTTATACACACAGATAATAAAGATATTGGCAGAATTAGCCAGCTATGTGATGCCATAAATTACTTTCAAAAACACCGTTCTAAAACCTATTTAGTTCTGTCTCAAATAGAAGCATATGTTCCAGAAGATGCTAAAAAATTCTTTGCAGCTTCTCAGGTCTTTCAAGGCATAATTGCATCTGGTCCTCATGAAATACTCATGGATTTTGGCATGGCCTTGATGAAACATTTTAAAGTTACGCGCACTGCAATTAAAGACCAAACAGCTAAGAATCTTGTTTCAGGTCTCGGAGAGATTGAAAGACAATTAACAACTCAAATTAGTATTTTAGAAGCTGAAAACTTAGAACTGACTCGAGAGTTGGAGCAACTGCGTGAGCAAGGACATCAAGAAATTGTGACCCAAATTGCTCAAGAACTACAAAATGGTTCCCAACCGGCTTTAGATCAAATAGAGAAAATTATCAGTTTAATAGAACCTCAAATTGAAGCGAGTGGAGAAGCTCAAATTTCCTCTGATGATTCTCTGTCCATATTTATTGTCTTGCGTAATTTAATGAAAATATTCCAAAAACTAGGAATAGAAACTTACCCGAAGTCCCTCAAAGATAGTTTCACAATATCTCAACTTGACTTAGCAAAATATGCTTATGTAGGGGGAACGCCTTTTACAAATTACACAGAAATTAAACAAGTACAGTGTATTCAGAAAGGATGGAAGGTTAACGACAACATAATTACACCGGCAAAAGTACAAGAATTAACTGATAATTCCAGCAATAATTAAAAGATTTTTATAAAAACAGGATAAAAAACCATGGCAGAAAATATTGCAATCTTATTAGACCTAGACAACATTAAACCTGAACTTGGGGAAATTGAATCTATTTGTACCAAGTATGGTTCCATAAAAGTACGTCGTGCATTTTCCAACACTCCAGCAGTCCTCTCTGCTTATGGTAGTCAGCTACGTAATCTAGGATATCGCTTTGAATTAACACCCGGATTGACATCTGTTCCCCAAGAAGTTGATAATTTAATTTTCCGCACATCCGAGGAGTTGATTAACAATTCCCAGGAGCAAATTAATATCATTGCCGTTGTTAGCAATGATAATGATTATGCCAAATTATTTTCTTATTTAACCAGTAAACAAGTTAAAACAGTAGCTATTGGTAATAATCAACTGGGAAATAAACTTAGAGAAACAGCCACATATATTGAATTACTCCAAAACATTTTACGCCCCACATATTTAGGTATCGACTTAGGCACTACTAACACAGTCATAGCAAGAGCTAGTCAAACATTAATGCAGGAATGGAAAGCTAACGCCATTAGTATTCCGGTCAAAAATGAGCATGAAGCTGTACAACATACAGAATTAATTCCTTCTGCTGTCAGGTATTCTCAATTAGATACTGCGAAAATAGGTAACCATGTCCGCAGCCAATATTATGCTTTTAGAGATCAAACTATTCTGGCTTGGAAACATGATATTGGTACTCTTCAAGATGGGTTACCTTTTGAATATCAACTTACTATCGGTAATGTTACACCAGAACAAGCCGCCGCAGAAGTTTTAAAGTTTTGTCGTCATCAATTAACCCAAAAACAAATAGATGTGAGAGGTGCAGTCATCACTCACCCAGCGTCCTATGAACCTGATGCTATTGAAGCGACCCGGAAAGCCGCTAAATTAGCAGGTTGGGAAGAAAATAACATTGTTTTGTTACCAGAACCAAAAGCTGCTTTATATGATTTCTTATATAGACTCCGAAATGGAGAGATTTGCGCTGATTTAGATACCAGTCGTCCTTTAAATATTCTTGTCTATGATTTAGGAGGGGGAACTTTAGATACTTCATTGCACAAAGTATACTGGAATAGCGATATAGCCCAGTTTTTTATTGAGGATATTTCTATTGGTTCCCGTACCAGAGTGGGAGGCGATCAAGTTGATGAAAAAATAGTTGATTATTTGTTTACTAACTATAGTAAAATAGGTAAGTTATCTGTACCTGAGCAAAAAAAATTGTGGTATGAACTCAGGATTTATGCTGAACAATTTAAGCAAGTTTGGGGCAGTAGATATTCTGATAGCCTCGATAAGGAAGAGTTTAGAATGCCGTTTGAATACGTGAGTTCTAGCTCTAGTTTTCCGATTTTCTACAGTTTGGGATATCGGCAAATGCAGGAAGCTTTAAAAGAGTTGCTGTGTCCAGATATTAAACCGGAACTAATAGAAAAGTTAGACCCAAAAACCGCTTTTAATCAATCTCCCTTTGTAGACCGTCGTGACACTTTTATCGTACCTGTTCTTGATGTCCTCCTCAAAGCTAAAGAGAAGTTGGGGGAATTACCTAAAATTAATGGCATTCTGCTTAATGGGGGGATGACATATTTCCCTTTAATTCGGGAACGCTTAGAACAGCTTTTACCTGGAATCCTCATTCTATCAGAGGGAGATCCAGACTTGGCGGTGGCTCGTGGTGCTGCACTTTATGCAGCAGGTACTGTGGGTAAATCAGAAGGAATTAACCCCACAAATATTTGGCTAGAAGTGACAGATTATAATACTCAAGAATCAAAATTAGAGTTGTTAGTTGCTCATGGTCAAAAGTATCCTTATCGCACTACCTTGGCGGGATTCCGTTTACCAGCATTTGAAGACGACGGTTTGATTGGTTTTAAAGCTTGGGTGGGTATGGGTTCCCAAATTAATCAAAATACTACTTTACAACGGACTCGCCGTGTTAATACCGATGAAATTCGGGCTGCTGATATTCAACCAGGAGATTATTTAAATCTGGAAGTAGAATATACCTTTGATGAGCGATTATTACTGACACTCGTACATCGCGATCGCCCAGATACTCGTTTCCGCTTAGAAGTTTCCCCCCAAATACCGAGAATTAGCAATGTTGAAAAAACAGTTAATCAAAAAACAGTTAATAACACAGCCACAGATTTAATTCCTAAAATTAGCCGTTCCCGTCCAGGTAAAGAAATTAATCCCGATATTGAGGTAGAATTTTCGGCTTGGGGGAGGGTCGCATTTAGTCTGGCTCAAAATTGGCAAAATGCTAGTGTTCAAACCCAAAGACGAAATCTAGAAAATCAGACTTGTCAGGGTAAAAATCGTTTATCTATTATTCGCAGTTTATTACAGTGGTTGGAAACACAGAGTAATGTTAAACCTGATTTACAACAAAGCAGAAAAATTGTAGCCGTAATGGCTTTGTCTAATATTATGCAAAGTTTACCTGTTGATAGTTCTGATTTCCAAGTCAGAGAACTAGAACAAAGGTATCACAACTGGATTTTACGCCAATTTCAAGCTGGTTTATCCAGATATAACCACATACATGAATTACAAACAGCCATTTCCCTGGCTCCGGGTAAAATGCTATGGTCAGATTTTAGCGAGTTAATTTACCAAGAGTTTACAGTCATCTCACACCTAGCACGTTCCGTTAATTTACTTAACTCATTTGGTTTTTGTGCTGAACCTTCTGTACGTAATATTACGCGCTTGCGCTCGATTATCCAAGGCAATCAACATTTAGCTGTGCGCCAAAAAGCTTTCTGGGCTTTAGCCAGAATCATTAGCCCTGGTCAACCCCAGGAATGGCGAGCCAATCTCAATGATGTGGAAAAAGTAGCATTATTTGTTTTAGAGCAACTTAAACATCAAATTAGTGAGCCTCAAATTGCTTTAGATGCTTTAGGTTGTCTGGGTCAATGTATTGGTTGGCACATAACAGGGAATCTACTTCATGAACGAATTGTCAATGACATTTTATCCCTGACAAAGATTTATCTGCCTTGTCAAGGTAGAATGGTTAATTTCCCGGGTATCTCCCAACAGTTTGACCGCAAGTTAGAGCTAATAGAAAGGGCTTTTCATCTTGATACTGCTACTATTGAAGATATTAAAGACATCAAAACTTGGCTTTTAGAAATTGTCAATGGTTAAAGTCTAAATTCAATTGAGATAGTTACCGGAGATGAGTTAACTTCCACAGCAAGTGATAATTATCGCGATAAACCACATTAGCTGTAGATTTATATCTGGTTTCTATTTCTCTACGCCAGGTATCTGAAGGATTGAGTAAGAAAATATCCTTAAAACCATCAGGAATATTAGGAATATCTTCACCATTAATTAATTGAAACCTTACTTTTGGAGTAACAAGATAGCTCAGGGAAAATACAGTTACATAATTAATTCCCTGAGAATTACTAATTAAAAGTGGTTTTTGCGCCTCATTGAGAATCTCAGCAACTTCTGGATTACCATAACTAATTCCCTTATTCCACCAAGTTTCTCCTTCATAGCGAACTCTACAAGAAACCATCCCCAACACAATTATTAATACTAAAATTACTTGCCACAATCTCCGGCGCGATGAAATTCCACTATATATTTGGCTAGCTAACATATAGGCAACAGAAACTAGAATACATAAATATACAGGTATTAAATATATGATAGAAGTATAAACTAGTGCTTGATAAAATAAATTCGGCAGCATTAGTGGTATGAAGGGAACTATAATTAATGTCACCATAAACAACCAGGTCTTATAATTAGTGGTGCAACATATAAAATAAAGTGCATATCCTGCTAGAGATGTAAAAATCAGAGAAATTAAATACTGTATGGGGTTTTCTAAGCCGATGTTCAAATCGAAAAAGATTCGACTTATCTGTATAAATAAAATTGGCTGCCAATGTAACATAGATTTATCATTTTGCGTGACATCTGCTGATACAATAAACTCAAATAAATTGGCTACCACAATAGTCATCCAGGGCATAAAAGCTAAAAAACCTAGAGATGAGGCTAGTAAATAAGCCCTAACTGTTTCCGTTAGTTGAAATCTATTAATTGTAATTACATAAATTCCCTGGGTAACCGCTAAAAAAATACTCCACAAACTTGTATAAAGACTAACTACCAAGCTCAATACATAAATACCCCAGGTAGCAAAAGGGTCTGGCATTTGCTGTACTTTGACTAATTCGTGGTCAGATTGTGATTCCAGGCGCATAGCTCGCAATAGTGAGGCACTACATAGTAGTATGGTGAGTAACCACAGAATATATGATTGTGCTTCTTGAGCATAAAGCACATGAAGAGGGGAAATTGCCATCAAAGCGATCGCTAAACCAGGTACTGACAATGGCACATTAAATAATTCACGGCAGAGCCAGTAAATAGATGGAAAGACCAACAAACTGATCAAAGCAGATAAACTTCTAATGACAGTGACTGAATTACCAAAGGTTTGCACCCATAATCTGGCAATTAAATAATAAAGTGGTGGAGCTTGCGGGTCTTCTCTTACCAGAGACATAATTGTGTCACTAAAGCCCTTTTCTAGATTAGGAAATTGGAACCTAGCAAAACTTGCCTTAGTAATTACACCACCGTTAAATAATTGCTGCTTAACTTCAGCTACCGTATAGCCAGAAATGCGCAAAGATGTATAAATTTCATCATGGGAGTAAACTTTGCCTTGAATATTAACAAAGCGGAATAATATACCCATGGCCAACAAAAAAATAATTAAAAACCGCAACCAACTCGGAACAAGAGTCAGGTTCCGCATAAGCAGGTTTCCGATAAAGTAGTTTAAAATCTTCCCACAGCCACAATTACTGAAAAACCCCCGAAGATACCCGGGGGCTAGCATATTGTTGTGTTCACAGATAACTAGCAACAAAAACGCTCGGTAGACACCTGAACAATCAATTGCGGTGATTATTACTGTAGCGAACCCTTGTACCCGCCCAAAGCAGCTTCTCTCGGAGTGTCTGATAGTATGAATTGTTCTCTCGCAAAATAATGAACTTCGCCCGACAATCTGCCATACGCACATCAACCCGATGTCCTGGCCAAATAGAGGTAGATAACACCCCATCCATCCACAGTTTTGTACTCAAATCATAATCTCCCAAAGGCCAGATGCTAACAACCGAACCAGGAGGTAAAACTAGGGGGCGGCTAGAAAGACTCATAGGACAGATGGGAGTTATGGTGAGAGCCTCCATACCGTCATGAATAATCGGTCCATTAGCAGAAACAGTATAACCGGTAGAACCTGTGGGAGTGGAAATAATCAAACCATCTCCCACATATTGGTCTACCACCTCACTATCAATTTCCATTTCCAGAATTGAGGTAATCATGCGGTCAGCGGAAGCAGGTTTGACACAAAATTCGTTTAAAGCGAGGTAGTGTTCAGTCACTGGTTCCAAATTCGTGCGATGACCCTCATACACTGCAGCTTGTAACATCATCCGCCGTTGGATAGCATAGCGATCCTCAAACAGTCTGTCCCAAACTTTCTCTGTATCTTCAAACTCGTCTACGGACTCAGTTAAGAAGCCCAGATGTCCGCCAACATTAACGCCCAAAATAGGTATACCGGCCGGGGCTAAATGTCTAGCACCAGTTAAAACAGTGCCGTCACCGCCGAGTACTAAAGCCAAATCAATGGGTTGAGTTGCAGAAGCCAAAAATACCGGGTAAGGGTTATCTTTGGGCCCACTAGGCCCCATCAACACGTGACAATGGCGATTTTCCAGTTGTTGAGCACAGAGTTCTGCCCAGCGTTGACTCTGGGAATCTCGGGCTTTATAAGCAATGATTACCTGCTTGATTTGCACACAAAATTACCACTTGAGGAGATTAAACTGCTCCATATCAACGGTATCACGATTGCGATAAATGGCCAGCACAATGGCTAAACCCACCGCCGCTTCAGCAGCGGCCACGGTAATCACAAATACAGTGAATACCTGACCTTTAATTAAAGTTGAATCCAGAAAGTTAGAAAATGCCATTAAATTGAGATTAACAGCATTTAGCAGTAACTCAATTGACATTAACACCCGTACCGCGTTACGACTGGTAATTAGTCCGTAAATGCCGATACAGAACAAAGCTGCTGCTAGTAATAAAAAGTATTGGAGTTGCATCGATTTTACTGTCCATTCTCGTAGCTTGCGTAGCGTAGCCATAAAAAATCTGGCCTTTACCGGCGAATAATATCGCCGATTTTACTCTTTTGTTTCACTACCTGCTGATATCAGGTCTCTGGGGCGTTCTGGCAAAGTCAAAATTGTTTGTGGTAACTCTGAAGCTGTGGTTTTTTCAGGCAAATACTCGCGACGTGCCAAAATGATCGCTCCTAACATAGCTATCAGCAACAATACTGAAGCTAGTTCAAAAGGTAGTAGAAAGTCAGTAAAGAAATGCTCACCAATCACAACTATAGAACTTTCGGCAGCTACAGGAGCAGGTGTTGAGTATGCCCAGTGAGTCCCCAATACCATTGCACTCAACAGACCAAATAATCCTAAACTGACTATGGCTGTTACTACTTTGCGCAGTCCAGCACTGGGAAATGGTGCAAAATCCTGGCGCTTGTTCACCAACATAATGGCAAACAAAATTAACACGTTGACTGCCCCAACATAAACCAGTACCTGTGCTGCTGCTACAAAGTCAGCATTGAGCAAGAGGTACATCCCCGCCATGCTGATAAACACCCCCCCCAGCATAAAGGCAGAATAAACAACGTTAGAGAACAGCACTACAGCTAAGGCTGCTCCAATCATCATTACACCCAGTATGCCTAACGAAACAAACTGTACTCCTTCAGCTAAATTCACTTTTTCCGGTCCTTTTTGATTTCCAATAAATGGTAACTGGTAAGTGGTAATCGGTAGTAGCGATTACCCACTAGTACGGCACGGCGGAAACAGAAACATTTTTCCAGACAGTTCAAAAGACTAGAATGTGACCTTTGACTTCCGCCCAGCAGCGCTAGCCACTTGTTTTTTCTGTGTGCTCTACCAGGTCTTCACCGAGGAGAACCAGCACGAGGAGCATCAGCAGGTAGGTCATGAGGTTCCATGACACCATTGGGTAAGTAAGCCAGTTCGCGCAGTGGGGTCACCATTGGGTCGTTTGTGACTTTATAAGGCAGACGACCTAATGCTACGTTGTCATAGTTTAATTCATGGCGATCATAAGTGGATAGCTCATACTCTTCTGTCATCGATAGACAGTTAGTCGGGCAATATTCGACACAGTTACCACAGAAGATACAAACTCCAAAGTCAATGCTGTAGTGTTTGAGCTTTTTCTTTTTGTTGGCTTTCTCAAATTCCCAATCTACTACAGGTAGGTTGATGGGACAAACCCTCACACAGACTTCGCAGGCGATACATTTATCAAACTCAAAGTGAATCCGTCCCCGAAATCGTTCGCCAGGAATTAGTTTCTCGTACGGGTACTGTACTGTAACTGGTCGCCGTTGCATATGGTCGAAAGTTACAGCTAAACCTTGACCAATGTAACGTCCAGCTTGTACTGCTTCTTTGGCGTAATCACCAACTTGTTTGAGGAACTTTAGCATTTTTAGTGTTTTTCTCCCTATGAGTCAATTCACCGATTTAGGCTTTAGGCCTTATCTTTAGGTAAAACTTATTAGCCTGAATTTATCCCCCAAAGGCAAAGGGAAAGGCAAGTTTTAGTGCTGCAGTTACTAGAAGATTAACTAAAGCAAGTGGTAACAAAAACTTCCATCCTAAATCTAGCAATTGGTCAATCCTCACGCGGGGTACTGTCCAACGCAATAAGATGGCGATAAAGACTAACAGATAGGCTTTGATTAGGGTCATGATGATACCCAAAGAAGCAGTGACCACCTGCAATACTGGATTGAGTTCACTCACTCCCAGCCAGTTGGCTATCACACTCACCGGAATGGGAAAGTCCCAACCACCTAGGTATAAAACTGACACTAGTAGAGCAGAAAGCACTAGGTTGACATAGGAGCTAAGGTAAAACAGAGCGAATTTCATGCCAGAGTATTCGGTCTGATAACCAGCTACGATTTCTTCTTCTGCTTCTGGTAGGTCAAAGGGTAAGCGTTCGCATTCAGCCAGGGCTGCTATCCAAAAAATTAGTAACCCCACGGGTTGACGCCAAATGTTCCAGCCGAGAATACCATAGCCAGATTGCTGATTAACAATATCAATGGTGCTAAGACTGTTAGACATCATGACTACGGCTAGCACGCTCAAGGATAGCGGAATTTCGTAGCTAATAGATTGGGCGGCCGCCCGCAAACCACCGAGTAAGGAATACTTATTATTGGATGCGTAACCAGCCATTAATAACCCAATGGGGGCAATGCTAGAAAAGGCAATCCACAAGAATATTCCCATGCCTACATTGGTAATCACAATATTCTGTCCAAAGGGGACAATTAAGTAGGACAGAAATACTGGTAGGACAACTAGGATGGGTCCGATGGTAAATAGCCACGGGTCAGCTTTGGCTGGGACAACATCTTCTTTAAATACCAGCTTGACACCATCGGCTACTGGCGCTAGTAAGCCAAAAGGGCCAATAAATTCTGGACCTATGCGCTGCTGTACTGATGCCGAAATTTTCCGTTCTAGCCAAACACAGACTAGTACGCCCACTGTTGCGCCAATGAGCATTAGTATCATGGGTAAGGGCATCCAAATGGCTTTGGCTGTCCCTGCTGGTATCCCTAAATCCATCAAGGATTTAATAAACGTTCCTTGGAGGTCAATTCCTGAATTCATTTTTGGTGCTCTTTTAAGTCAACTACAGTATGAATTGTGAAGTTATGAAGTATAAATTTCGGACTATGGCTACGCCACCCAAGCCATCATCCTTGATTACACACCTACTTCATTCAACATCACTGGGCTTTGCCAAGGTCAGGGGCGGGCAAGATGCCCGCACTACAAAAGGCTTACACAGATCATCGCCGTTGGAGACTTGCCCACCAAGTGTGTGGCTTTTATTGGGCTGCTATGGGCTAGTCAACTCTTAGTTGAAGCTATCCCAAGCCTCATCCCCATAGCTTAGGTAAGGTAGTTGACCCTTTTATGCTTTGATGAGGTCGCGGGAATGAATTCCCATGCCTAGTATATCGTCGGATGGTTTTCAGCCCTCGAAGCTATACAAGAACTTCTACTTATGGTCAGGATTGGGATTTCTTTTGGGGAGATGGGGTAGTGCATGAACAATTCTGTTTCTACACCTCCCTTATCCCTTTACCCTGCCCTTGTAAAGCTCAGACATTACCTCCGCTGAGTTGATCTCAACGGTGACCCAGTTGATTGGGGCATTAGTATGACTAACGATCAAACCGCCCGTTAACGTTGCTCTATGGGGATGTAATTAACCCCATGCTCACCGTTATAAATCTGGCTAGGTCGGAATATCCGGTTTTCTGCCAGTTGTTCTTTCCAGTGGGCTAGCCAACCTGCAACCCGGGCGATCGCAAATATTGGTGTAAATAAGTCTGTGGGAATCCCCATTTTCCTGTACACCAAACCAGAATAAAAGTCAACATTAGGATACACTCCTTTACCCCCGAGTTTTTCCGCTACTACCTGCTCCATTTCTTGGGCAATGTCATAGTACTTATCATGCCCAAACTTAGCAAACAACTGCTCTGCCAGGTTTTGTAGGACTGTAGCTCGTGGATCTTTGACTTTATAGACACGATGCCCAAAGCCCATAATCTTGGCTTTACGTTGCAGCAGGTCATCTACATAGGGACGCACATTTTCTACCGTACCAATATCTTCCAACATCTGAATCACTTCTTCATTGGCTCCACCGTGTAGGGGACCGCCTAGGGTTCCTACAGCACTAGCCACCACGGCGTAAGGGTCAGTTAGGGTTGAAGCTGTTACCCTAGCACTGAAGGTAGAGGCATTCATTGTATGCTCCACATGCAGGATCAAGCAGATGTCAAAAATTTTTGCCGCCAAAGGATCCGGTTCTTTCTCATTGAGCATGTAGAGAAAGTTGGCAGCGTAGTCTAAGTCATCGCGAGGTTTTACGGGGTCATTGCCTTTTCGCATCAACCCAAATGCCGCTACCATTGTGGGAATGGTTGCTAACAAACGCACCACAGAATCCCGAATATAGGCGGGATTATGTAAATCCCGACGTGAATAAAACAAGCCTAGAGCCGCTGCTGAGGCTTGGAGAGCATCCATGGGGTGACCGCTTTCGGGAAAACATTTCATCATGTCACGAATGCGGTACTTGATCCGCCTGTGGGAGCGAATATCATCCTCAAATGTCTTCAATTCGTCTTTACTTGGTAGTTGACCCCAAATCAAAAGATAAGCAGTTTCTAGAAATGAACTTTTTTCTGCTAGTTCCTCGATTCGGATGCCACGATATTCTAGAATTCCCTTTTGCCCATCAACATGACTTATACTTGATTGGGCAGCCGGAATGCCTTCTAAACCAGGCTTGTATTCGCACACCATCATGGCAACACCATTTGCTTTTTGAAATATCTGATCAAGCCAACTTACCAGAAATTATTTTCACCATAACAGCAGTCAATGTCACAACATTTTGGGTAAAAATGTTGAAAGGCTGTTACAGCAGGTACTTGGGCGATGCTAGCCAAAACATTTGACTACGACCCACAGGTGAACCTATTTCTGGTAGCTTTATCCCGATCATACCTGCTTTTTTCAAGACTAAACTGTGTTTGACTTCCCCCCAAAGCATAATTTCTGCCCAATTGCTTAAACAAGGCTCATGGCCTACTAAGGCAATTTGGCTATTTTGGGCATAATTTTTTGGTTCTAACCACTCATTTAGCCAGCCTTCCATATTACCATTAGGGGCAACATAAATAGATTCCTCTAGTTGGGTACTTAGTCCAGCGGTTATGAGAATTTCTGCTGTCTGGTACGCTCTTACTAAGGGACTGGTGAGAATCACGTCAAACTGCAAACCCATCTGTTTAATTCTTTGGGCTACTTTCTCGGTTTTTTGTCTTCCTGCTTTAGTCAGCCTTCGCTCTTCATCTTGAATGTCTGGTTGCTTCTCTTGAGCGATACCATGACGAATTAAGTATATTTCCATGTTATTATCACTACTATTATAATAAGAGCCTGAATAAATCTATCCGTAGGGCTTTGGCATTACTCCTCGCAATGACAGCAGTCGCAGCCAATCCCTATACTATATTTTCCTAGGTTTTTTTCGTAAATATTACTTATGGATAGTGTATGAATTATAATTTCACACTGATTTAATGGGGTCGTCTTGAGGATTAACTAACTTGAGTAGTTTTTGCTTGATTTGAGAATCATATACTTCCCATTTCATTTTGGCATAGGTGGAATTTTCGTTACTACCAGACAGAAAACCCATGGGAATTTCAAAACCGCCTGCTCCTGTACGTCCGCCACCAAAAAATCGTCCTGTGCTATCTTGTCCAAAGGCTTCCTTGATAAATTCATCAGGGTCAAGGGTGAGTTTAGCAGTTCTGAGGGAACCAATAACTACTTCTACCTCGTTTTCGTCGTGAACAATACCGTAAACTACTGCGGTATGAACGTTTTCCTCAGTCACCAGAAAATCAGCGGCTTGGGGAATCGCATCCCGGTCTTCGTAGCGAAGATAACCAACCCCAGCAATGGAAAAGTTATTCTGAACAATGCGGTTTTTCAGCGATCGCTCAATCACATCCATTACCCGCTTAGAACGATTTGCCTGTAAAATAGCATTCAGCAATTGAGCATCATAAAACCGACTCAGATATGCTGCTGCCATGAAATCTTCTTCTTGGGCCTGCATCAGCCGATTAGTATCCGACCGTAAACCATGCATCAATGCTGTAGCACATTTAACGTGTTGGCTGATGCTGCTATCTAAAGAGAGTAAACCGGATTGCAGATACTGAGTAAAAATTGTCGATGTTGCTCGCACATTAGGACGAATATCAACAAACTCTGACTTGTGTTCCGCCTGTAAGGTGTGATGGTCAATGACTGCTATTACGGGAATTTCCGCCTGTTGTACGGCGGTCATCAGTTGACTTGTAGTTCCCTGATTATCAATCAAAATACAACCCTGATAAGATGACAAGTCTTTGCTTTTGAGGACTTGTGATGTCCACCTTTGGGCAGGTAATCCAGTTAGTTTAACTAAGGCAATATTTTCTTGATGACTCAGCGTACCAGCATAAATGATTTCACATTTTATATCATACTGCTGAACAATTAACTGGTAAGTCCAAGCACAAGAGAGAGCATCAGGGTCGGGGAAATCCTGTAGAATTACCAGATGACGCTCATGTCGGTGTGCAAAGAGGATCTTTTGCAACTCTTCAGATTTCTGAAAAGCCAAGGAATTTCCCCTTTGACCTAAATATCTATCTTGTTTTCCTTCGTCATGGGATGATGCCAAGGATGGCTTGGTGTGTGAAACTTCAAATGGTTCTTTACCTCTATGAGTAGCATCCTCTAGGCTAGGTTCTGTGGTCAATAAAAAACTTTCTGATTGCTGCGCGGCAGAATTTAATTGCATAGGGGACATTTTGATAAGTGCGAGCCTCCATTGACTTGTAAAGAAATAATACAATCAACACTCAACTGATTTCGAGACACATTCTAATATTCGCAAAAATATAGCTTGGTTGACATACTTATCTGGATGTATTTTCTGTGAATCAAATTAGTCAATAATCTGCCAAAATCACCCAAGTTCCCCCTGGTTATTTTTGATAATTTTCAATAATAGTTTCAACTAAACTTTTTATGTGATTTCAACTAATATAAGTATTTTGCATATTTTTATACTGTGGGGCGAGATTTCCACCTGACTCAGTTATTTTACAATATTCTGAGGTACTATAGACACCCTAATCTATAGTTGATTAGACACTCCGCCCAGTGAAGTGAAGGGGATTCTTGCTTTATCTGTCGTTCTTAGAGACTAAATACTAGCACCAAGCCTCCGGGTGTGGATAGCTCCACAAGCTGACAACGACTGTGCTAAGGGGTCTGAGGGGAGATTTAACGAAACTCCTGCTGAGACTCCCATATTTGTACAAGATTTATGATTTTTGCTACCAGGGTTCTGGCTGTTGGATCTCTCCACTTGACTTAGTACGGCCGGGTATGGGTATACCACGCAAGCTATGACAAATATGATTCATTCTTAACGGGCATATTAGTAAACCGGCTCCTAGGGTTTTTATATGTGCGCTTTACCGCTATGAAAATACTTTAGCATTTTCATACCCAATAAATTTGGGAATGCGCCTATCTCCCCCGATTAGAAACCGGTCGCTCAATAGAACATTATATTTGCCATCATGTTCTATTAGATGTCGCCAAACATCCTCTCGTATGGGGACAGAAGACCTCCCTCTGATGCCGCAGGATAATTTTACACCCGCAACAGGTGATAATTCCTTTAGGTGTTACGAATCATTACCGGATCGTCAAAGACCAATCACATATTTTTGCCACTCATTATGCAGTCCGCTGTTGAGGTGTTTAGTGACCTCAAAATAAAGGCTACTATAGGGCTGGCGTGGGGGATGACGCAAAGGCATATGGGCTTCGTAGGGTGTACGGTTACCTTTTTTGACGTTGCAACGGACACAAGCAGTAACAATATTTTCCCAGGTATCACCTCCGCCGCGCGATCGCGGTATGACATGATCTAGTGTCAAATCATCGCCGACATAGCCGCAGTATTGACAAGAGTGGCTGTCACGGTGCAAAATATTTCGACGAGTGAGAGGAATTTCCTTGTAGGGCACGCGCACATAATGACGCAGCCTAATTACGGTGGGCAACGGAAAATCTGTATACAGAAATTTACCGTTATGCTCAACGCGTTCTGCCTTGCCTTTAATTAACAGAATCACAGCGCGACGCCAGCTCGTGATATTGAGCGGTTCGTAAGAGGCGTTTAGGACTAAAACCTTCCCCATTGGTTAACGCTCGAGGTATTAGTTTCATGTATATTAACACAAATATACTCTTATTGGGAGATGAGAATAATTTATACGTTCATAACTGCTGGCTGTAAATGAGGTAGAGTTAATTCATGAAATACCCACGGCAATCAAAGAGATATTGGCGGGTTGACTTGAGATGCAATATGGGTTATCATGAATACGATGAGGAAGAACTATTCTTAAATAAATTAAATAAATTGCTGTTGATAACCTGATAATAACTCCCGGAACAAGGGTGAAGTTTACTGATTCAATTGATATAGCCTTAAGGGTGGCAAACCAGAATAATCAGATAACTTGGCCAGTGTGCAGTGCTGTGATAGGAGTTAAGTGCAATGTTAAGTCGCAGAGAAACGCCTAGTTTTGCGGATAGTCAGGAGCGTGATACATATGCTTGGTTCTCGCAAAGGGCTTGGGTGGAAATTGATTTAGGGGCGTTATCCCACAATGTGGGGCAGTTAGTAAACTTTATATTGCCACGTACCCAGTTGATGGCTGTGGTCAAGGCTGATGCTTATGGACATGGAGCGGTCACAGTGGCTCAAACAGCACTGCAATCAGGAGCCAGTTGGTTGGGAGTCGCTACAGTTCCAGAAGGTATTCAACTCAGGGAAGGTGGCATAAAAGCGCCGATTTTGATTTTGGGCGCAGCCCACACACCAGAGCAAATTCGGGCCATCGCCCACTGGAAACTACAGCCAACTCTGTGCAGTCCCAAACACGCTCTGATTTTTTCCAATATCTTAGAAACCATTAATGATACTTCTCCTTTACCCGTACACATTAAGTTAGATACGGGAATGTCTCGGTTGGGAACTGACTGGAAAGAATCCCTTGAGTTTGTGCAGTTAGTACAGAATTTACCTCATCTTGAGATTGCCAGCATTTATTCCCACTTGGCAACGGCAGATCATGCTGACACTACCTTCATGGAAGAGCAGCATAGACGATTTGAGCAGGCGATCGCCCAAATCAAAAAAATGGGAATCAATCCACATTGCTTGCATTTAGCTAACTCAGCCGCCACGCTAACCAATCCTGCCCTACATTACGACATTGTCCGCGCCGGTTTAGCCATCTACGGACTTTATCCAGCTCCTCATTTAAAAAATACGATTAACCTCCAGCCTGTTCTGCAACTGAAGGCGCGAGTTACTCAGGTCAAAACAATTAGCGCCGGTACTGGGGTTAGTTATGGTCAACACTTTATCGCTCCCCACGAACTCCGGTTGGCCGTGGTTGGTATTGGTTACGCTGATGGAGTCCCCCGTAATCTTTCCCAAAAAATCCAGGTTTTAATTCGCGGCCAGCGCGTGCCACAAATCGGGGTGATTACAATGGATCAGTTGATGCTTGATGTCAGCACCATCCCAGACTTACAAGCCGGGGAAATAGTAACCCTACTCGGCGAACAAGGAGGAGAAACCATTTCAGCTAACGATTGGGCGGAAAAATTAAACACTATTTCTTGGGAAATTCTTTGCGGCTTTAAGCATCGCTTGCCTCGTGTGGCGGTCATGTAGGAAAATTGGGCATGAGGAAAATATTTTTTTTATTTCCTCTGTCCATAAGAGATTTTTTGTGCTACGATGAAAGTCTGATGCGGATGTGGCGGAATTGGCAGACGCGCTAGATTTAGGTTCTAGTTCCGAGAGGAGTGAAGGTTCAAGTCCTTTCATCCGCATTTTCAATGCAGTAATTAAACTCCAGCCATCAATATCTGAGGGTAAGGTCACTAAGTTGATTTCTGGCATTGCCAACATAGTTCTAATTGCCCCTTGCTCCTAAGAGAAACACCATCTATTCTTTGTTTCTCCTAGGTGGCTTGGGCGGCAGCTAACCTGAGTAACTGATAATTTCACTCAGTAGCGCCTATTTTTCATGGGTTGGAAACAGGGGATAGTTTCCCGCCTAGAGCCGTGTGTGATGAAAATGTGCCCTGTTTGACAGTAATTATGCCAGTTAAAAATATTATTTTACCTTGTTTATACTGAAATATAATAGCAGCTTTGATCATGTTATTATGCTGCTATTATATTTAGCTCTTGAAAACCAAAATTAACAATATGGATACCAGCGCAGCTTGAGAAAAATGTGCCAATATGACAACTGATGATCCAGTGGACATTGCATCCAATGGCATTCATCTTACATATTACTCCCAAGGGCATCATACATATAGTTCGATTCAGACAAAGGTGAGGAAATAAAAGTAACATGAACATGACTTCTGTAACTAGCCACCGGGTACCCCAAAAACTACATCCCTTATCTCTGTTAGCACAACTCACAGGCCGCCATACTACTGGTAACTTACGCGTATATACTCAAATGGCTTCTTGGTTAATTAATATAGAGGAGGGTAAACTCACTTACGCATCTTATTCAGACAGACTATTTGAGCGTCTGGATCATCACCTATACCGCTTAAGTCAGAGAGTTCCCACTCTAGACAGTGCCACTCGTGTACAAATCCGGCTGATGTTTGAACCCAAAAATGAAAGTCAGTCTATGCCATATGCAGATTATCAAGCAATTTGCTGGTTGGTACGTCAGGAACTTATCACCCCCAGCCAAGCAGAAACTCTGATATCTCAATTATCCCAAGAAGCCCTAGCAACATTTCTCTCCTTAAAAGCAGGAAATTATCAATTTTCCATTGAGGATGGCTGGGAAAAATTACCAAAATTCTGCCATTTAGATTTGCGGTTACTAGTTGAATACTGTCACAAGCAGTTAGGAAATCAGCTAAATATCGACTCATCAGTTAAGGCTAGTCAAGGTTCCCCGGCTTTACCTCTTAAAAAAACGCCGTCGGAATTTCTCAATAGCCCACAATTCTCTCGGGTAAACAATACTGAAACTGCTGACAACAAGAATCATGACAATTCTCAGACATTTGGGAGAGAAAAGGTATATACAGTTGTTTGTATTGATGATAGTCAAACAATATTGGATTCTATAAAACTTTTTCTGGAAGGTGATACATTTTCAGTGGTGGCAATCAATGATCCATTAAAGGCGTTAATGAAAATTATACGATCTAAACCAGACATAATTTTACTAGATGTAGAGATGCCGAATTTACAAGGTTTTGAATTGTGTTCCCTATTAAGGAGGCATTCAGATCTGAAGAACATCCCCATTGTTATGGTGACGAGTAGAAAAGGATTTATTGACAAAGCCAAGGCAAAAATGGTCAGATCATCTGGGTATTTAACTAAGCCTTTTACACAGCAAGATTTACTCAAAATGTTGTTTAAGCATCTGGAATAGTATATATACGTCCATCTGATCATACTGATCATATCAGTTTTATCTTGAGAAAATTTTAGTATGACTATTATTCTAGTGGGCAAAATACTGCTTGTAGACGATTCACCCAGCGAATTAGAACTAATGAGCCATTATCTCAAAGATAGTGGTTACAATGTCATTCATGCCACTAGTGCCAAAGAAGCGTTAGACAAAGCTGCTTCAGAACAGCTAGACGCAATTGTTACTGATGTAGTCATGCCTGGAATGAGTGGATTTGAGTTATGCCGTTCGTTGAAAAAAAATCCATCCACTCGAAAACTCCCAATAGTTATTTGCAGTTCCAAAAATCTAGAAATTGACCGATTATGGGCAATGAAACAAGGGGCTGATGCCTATGTGACTAAGCCATATACACGCGAACAGTTACTGCGTGCTATTAAATCAGTGACGATGTAATCAAATAATGAATAATTTTAACGGTATTTTTTCTGCCAAAGACAAAGAGAGCAACAAGGGTGATTTGTATCTTAAGTTTAAATTAAATCAACAAACCACTGCTCTTGTGAGCATGAATCACACTCAAGAAGCAGTTATATTACCCGTAGAATCTGTCACTGCAATGCCTAATATGCCGCCTTGTGTATTAGGCTTGATGAATTGGCGCAGTCACATAATTTGGGTAATCGACTTGCCAATAATGCTCAATTTAGAATCTATAAATATCAGGCTTCGGCAATACAATGTCATCCTAATTAATGTAAAATCTGTAGTTTTAGGTTTAGTTGTACGAGAGATAACAGGTATAAGTAACTTGAGATCTGATGACATTCAGTCTCCCTCTGGAAAAGTAGCCGCTAGTTTACAGCCTTATGTGCGAGGCATTGTTCACCAACCAGAAATGTGGCTGGTGTTGGATGCATCGAGTATTGTGGATTCCCCGATTCTTTGCAGTGATCATGTGTAAATACAGAAAAACATTTGATATTTATTTATCACCCCCATTATAGCGAATAAAACTATCTTTAACAAAACCGCTATGAGTCAAATTAGTAATCCTCAAAATCCAGCATCTTCCATTTCACCCACAGAAATTACCGATGGTCATGTAAAAGACTCAAACAGGCATCATGCAACAGTTAATCATGTTATACAGGGACATTTACAACGAGGCACTCTGTTGATGAAAAAGACGATTTTAGCCATCGCTATCACCAGTATACAAACAATAGGGATAGGTGCGATCGCTTATTTTGCTCTTCAATCGGTGCATAAAATTGATCAGGCAACCACAAAGTCAACACACAAAGTCAACAGCTTAAATTTGGTTACATATGAAGATATTCAAATGCTGACGGTATTCAGAAATACCATAGCAAATAATGACAGAATTGCCATAGTCAATGGTCAAGGTGACTTGATTCGCCAATCCCAAGACGAACAGCCGAAGCATAGTATTTCAAGACAATTGCAAGAAATCATAGGCAGCCCCATACTACTAACAGGATTGATAGTATTAATAGCAGTGGTAATGATAGTTTGGTTAGCGAGCTATACCACACGGCAAATTTTAAATGCATCTGGGGAATTATCAAAACTTGGTAAAGTTGAAATCGAAGCTCCTGGAGACAGATACAGCCAAGATGATTTACGAATCATCCACGCAAATATTCATCAACTAGCCCTACAATTAGAGGTTTTAACTAGAGAAAAGACCATTCAAAAAACCAGCAAGACTGAAGAACAAGGTGCTAACGAAACACTGCAAATACAACTTTTAGAACTAATCAATCAAGTAGAAAGTGCCGCTGGCGGTGACCTAACAGTACGTGCCGAGGTGACAACGGGAGCAATTGGCACTATCGCCGACTTTTTCAACTCTATTATCGAAAACCTCCGGGACATTGTTACTCAGGTAAAAGAAGCAGCCACCCAAGTAAATGTGTCCATTGGTACTAACGACGCAGCAATTCGCCAACTCGCAGCAGCAGCACTCACCCAATCCGCCGAAATCAGCTGCGCCCTGGATGCTGTTGACCAAATGACTGTTTCTATGAAAAGCGTAGCGGAAAACGCTCAAAAAGCTGCTGTTGTTGCCCACAATGCTGCTAAAAATGCCATCAAGAGTGGAGAAGCAATGGATTTAACAGTGCAAAATATCCTGAGTTTAAAGGAAACAGTTGGCGATACTACTAAGAAAGTTCAACGGTTAGGGGATTCTTCGCAACAAATTTCCCGCGTGGTGTCCTTAATTAACCAAATTGCCACCCAAACTAATTTACTCGCTATCAATGCAGGTATTGAAGCAGCCCGAGCGGGTGAGGAAGGACAAGGTTTTGCTGTAGTAGCCGAAGAAATAGGAGAATTAGCCATCCGTAGCGCCACAGCCACCCAAGAAATTGAGCAAATTATCGAGAATATCCAGCGGGAAACTTCCGCAGTGGTGCAGTCAATGGAAATAGGAACTTCCCAAGTAGTGGAAAGTACAAAAATGGTGGCCGCAGCCAAGGAAAATCTGGGTCAGATTTTGGATGTATCGGGGCAAATAGATGCTTTGGTACGGTCAATTTGTAATGCCACTACATCCCAGTTACAAACCTCCCAAGAGGTCAGCCAGTTAATGCAACAAGTGGCTTCTATTTCCCAACGTACCCGTGATTCTTCTGGTGTGGTTTCCCAATCTTTGCAAAAAACTGTGGAGATTTCCCAGCAATTGCAAGAGGCCGTGGCAACTTTCAAGGTGCTGTGAATTTTGTCTCGGGGAATTCCATAAATTTTTGAAAGGAACCCTGTTACCTATAGTTTTACAATACGGGTAACTGGCAAAAGAATCATGCGTGTTCAAGTTGTGGTTATACCACTCATAGGGATGTTGCAGCCGCTCAAGTAGTTCTTATTAGGGGGCTTGCAGCCCTAGGGCATACGGTGAAGATGCTTGGTGTTAGCGGATCGGCGCGTTAGCGCGGGTAAATTCATGAGAATCCCCGCAAAGCAAGAATCCCCAGGCTTCTAGCCGTGGGGAGTGTCAAAGTACCACAGTTAAACTGCTGCAAGATTCAACTATTAAGGCCAACTGGAAAGCAATCTGACTTCGTGAGTGTATTTGTGAGCAAATGTTAGCGAAAAGGTATCGGTCATGATCACAGTCATGGGAAATAAAAATATTTTTTGTTTTGATAGTAAATTTGTCACATATGAAAGCGAGATATTTTTTTTCAATCTTTTTGCTTCCAAAAGTACAGAATTGAAAACGCTCTCTTTCCCGCCGAGATGGAAGGATTTCGGAGATGAACATCAAAACTGCCTTGTGCATATTCGGGATGCTCCTTATAGATAAGAGTGGCTATATTTGTCTTCAAGATTGGAACAGAACATAAAGAATATGTCAAAGGATAAAGAACTGGAAATCCAGATGCAGTTTCTCGAAGAAGCAAGAGATTATCTTAATACCCTAGAAGCAGTGTTGCTGGAAATGGACACCAGTAAGCGCATCAACTTGGAGAGAATTAACGCTGCACTTCGAGCAGCCCATTCAATCAAAGGGGGGGCTGGAATGATGGGATATCGGACTCTTAGTGATTTAGCCCACCGTCTAGAGGATTCTTTTAAAGTCCTAAAAACCCGTAAAAATTCCCGTGATGTTGACCCTCACGCACAAAATTTACTACTCTCAGCAGTTGACTGGCTCAGGCAAATCATAGAATCCTTATCACAAGGAAATGAGATAGAACAGCAGTGGTTAGATAGTTTTTGTTATCCAGTATTTAAGGAACTGCGAGATCACCTGGGCGAACCCTCTCCTGAAGATGCTGCGACCATGTTATCACCCGAAGATGGGCAAGATATTATCCCGATGCTGTTTCAAACTGAAGTGGAAGGATGTTTGCAGCGTCTGGAGTCTGTATTGGCAGACATCTCTCAGCCTTGCTTACAAGAGGAAGTGGCTATCATGGCGGCTGAATTGGGCGGTTTGGGAGAAATGCTACAATTGCCAGCCTTTACGAGTCTTTGTGAATCGATAGCGCATCATATCAGCACTGTCACCAGAGAGCGCATTCCCGAAGTTGCCCAGTTAGCTTTGCAAGCATGGCGGCGATCGCAAGCTTTGGTATTGACAAATCAAGCGGAGATTTTACCCACTGAGATATATCTGAAGGATGTAAATATTTATATACCTGAAGAAGTACAGACAACAGCAGAAGCAATACCAACAAAAAATACAATATCTTCCTCTGAAATTACTACCGTAGCCGATAAATATATTACCCATACAGAGGATCTAAATAAAGACTGGGAACCCAGAGAAAATACTGTGCGCGTTCCTATTCAACAACTGGATCAAATTCATGATTTATTTGCGGAACTTACTGTCCAGCGTAATGGGTTAAATTTCCAACTGCAAAAACTCCGTAAACTCGTGGGAAGTTTGCATCAGCGAGTCCAAACTCTAGAGCGAGAAAACTATGAACTGCGGACAACATATGAGAAAATCGCCCATCCATCTGTGAACACAAACCCAGTGCGATCGCTCGGAGAATATCAGCTAGGATATATAAAAAAATTCCCTACATTAGAAATGGATCGCCAAGACGAGATTAACCGGCGATCGCATGAAATTATAGAAAGTATTGTGGAGCTACAAGAAGTCACAACTGATATTCAATTAAGCGTTGATGATACAGATCAAATTTCTCGCAAACTTAACCAAACATCCAAACAATTAGGGAGAAAAATTAATCATATTCGGATGCGTCCCTTCTCCGATTTAGTGGAGCGTTTTCCCAGAGCATTGCATGCTCTTAATGTCGAGTATGGTAAAAATGTCAAACTAAAAATTGAAGGTAGAGATACATTAATTGAACGTAGCATTTTAGAGGCCTTAAATGAGCCAATTATGCACTTATTAAGAAATGCCTTTGATCATGGTATCGAAGATCCGGCAACTCGTCGGGCTTTAGGTAAACCAGAACAGGGATTAATTGAAATTACAGCTAGCCATCGCAGTAATCGCATAATTGTTACCATGCGTGATGATGGTCGGGGTATTTCTTAGGACTTACGCAACTGGCACAGGCGATCGCTACGCAGAGCTTGCATCTGTGTGTAGCAATCGCTAAATGAAAGCACATTGGTATTATATAAGTGATGTCAATGGCACGGGGGGATGCCTAGTGCAGTTGATAGTAGAA
>NZ_JANQDF010000108.1:0-14299 GCF_029891675.1 Anabaenopsis tanganyikae CS-531 | reverse complement strand
CTACTATTTGAGGTGCGGTGATGGTAACATTACCGGCGTTACCTGCGCCTTGGGTAAAGGCTTCTACTCCGGCTCCGTCGGAAATTTGGAATCTGGGGGTGTTGATGGTGATGTTACCGGCATTGTTATCTGTGAGGGTGAAGGCTAAAATGCCGCCCACATCTCTGTTTGATCCTCTGTCAAAAGAGATGCCTGACATCGCTACTTGTTCGGTTGCCGTAATTGTTATCACCCCTGCATCACCTTTACCGCGAGTATCAGCGGTAATCAAAGAACCGTTTTCCAGGCTTAAGGTGGAAGTGTTGATAGTAATACCCCGACTACTTCCTTCTGCTGTAGGTCTTACTCTACTAGATATATAACTACTAAATCCTTGAGGATTTTTCCCCCTGAGACTCACTCCATCAGTAGCTGTAATGGTTATCGCTCCGGCATTACCTTTACCAAGGGTACTGGCATTAATATTAGCTCCGTTTTCCAGGGTTAAGGTAGAAGTATCAATAGTGATAGCCCCACTATTTCCTTCTCCTGTACGTAGTACGGTACTAGCTATATAACTACTAAATCCTTGACTATTTTCCCTCCTGAGACTCACTCCATCAGTAGCTGTAATTTTTATGTATCCGGCATTACCTTTACCAGATGTACTGGCATTAATATTAGCTGCGTTTTCCAGGGTTAAGGTAGAAGTATCAATAGTGATACCGCCACTATTTCCTTCTCCTGTACTTAGTACGGTACTAGCTATATAAGCACTAAATCCCAGACGATTTTCCCCCCTGAGACTCACTCCATCAGTGGCTGTAATTTTTATGTCTCCGGCATTACCTTTACCAAAGGTACTAGCATTAATAAAACTATTCTTTTCTAAGGTTAAGGTAGAAGTATCAATAGTGATACCGCCACTATTTCCTTCTCCTGTACTTAGTACGGTACTAGCTATATAACTACTAAATCCTTGACTATTTTCCCCCCTGAGAGTCACTCCATCAGATGCTGTAATTTTAATAGCGCCGGCATTACCTTTACCCGAAGTATAGGCATTAAGATTAGCTGCGTTTTCCAGGGTTAAGGTAGAAGTATCAACAGTGATAGCCCCACTATTTCCTTCTCCTACCTGTTGTACAGTACTAGCTATATAACTGCTAAATCCTTGACTATTTTCCCCTGTCAGAGTCACTCCATCGGTGGCTGTAATTGCGATCGCTCCTGTATTACCTTTACCAAATATACCGGCATCAATAAAACCACCGTCTTTCACAGTTAAACTAGAAGTACTGATGTGGATATTCCCAGCATTTCCTTGGCCGAATACGCCATTAAATATGAATGAGTTATCCAGGGTGATTTTATCAGTATTATTAATCTGAATATCTCCCCCTTGGGCATCTGGTGAACCCATCCCCGGTGCTATCCCAGCACGCAGCTGACTATTTCCAGTTATCTGTAAATTTTGGGAATTTATTGTTATGCTCCCACCACCCCCAGCAGCAACATCAATAGAAGTACCATTACTGATGCTGATATTTCCCCTGGTGATATTTGTGGCTGCGCCACCCAAACTATCGGGAAAACTCAAACCCAAGTTTTCATGTATATCAACCCTTCCGGCTTGAGTTAAACCACCCAACTGTACTGTACTCCGCCGGGAGTTGATTTGAGTGTTATTCAGGCTGACATCACCCCCAATCAAAGCTAAAGTTTTACCCTCTGGAATACTCAGACGAGAATTAGTCAGGGTAATATTTCCTGGATGATCCCGAAATCTTAACCCATTGGGAACATTCACAGTTAATAACGGCGCTACTGTGGTATCTGTGCTACTAAACTCATAATTATCAAAGATAATACTATCCGCAGTGGCAGCCACAAAGGAACCTTTGACATCTAACCGAGCATTAGCACCGAAATTAATACCATGGGGATTAATTAAAAACAGGTTAGCATTACCCAACACTCCCAAGGTTCCCAAAATACTAGAAGGATTACTTCCCGTCACCCTGGTTAAAATATTACCAACATTATCGGGGTGACTAAAATAAACCCCTCTGTCAGCGCCGACATTAAAATCAGTGAAACTATGAAATAAGTTACTCCCACGGATGGCTCCCCCTTCGATCAGGTCACGGTTATTTACTGTATCATTCCTGACTGTGGAGTTTAAGCTATTGTCTGGTGTGAGTTGGGCGTTTACCATCTGCATATTTGCAGTAGTAATTAAGCCGATGAATATCTGAAGGAATAACTGATAACTGGGATGTTTGATTAACCCTGGAATTTTCATAACCTGGACTCCACAGAGAAATATAAACCGCTTTCTTGCCATGTTCTATCCTGAGATTTGACATGAATCAGGGGAATTCCCCAGTCAATACGAGCTTTTAACTGACCAGTCTGCCACTGCAGACCTAAGCCAGAACCCATCAAAGTATTAGTATTTAATTTAACTGTATGATCACTATTCCACCCGACCCCAAAATCTGCAAAGGGAATCACCGATAACACGCTTTCATTTTTGGATAGTCGCCACACAGGTAACTGAACCTCTGCTGTGACGACAACGCCATTATCTGTTAATAGAGCATCCTGACGATAACCCCGCACACTAGAAATTCCCCCGACACTAAACTGTTCCAATGGCACAAGAGTTTCTGTAGCTAACTGCCAATCAGAACGCAGCAGCAGTAACATATCACGTTTTTGATTTAAGGCACGCACATATTGCCCTTGTCCACGCCATGAAAAAAACCGACTATCGGGCAGCTGATTGTTAATAGTAGCATCAAATAATCCCACCCCTAAATTAAATTGAGAGTAAAAAGCTAATACTGAGGTTGGCTTGCGTGTTAGCCAATTCTGAGAGAAAGCAATTTTAGAAATCCGAGTTTTCCCATCATTATTAGCACCACGAGATATAGGAAAACCTTCCGCTTCCAGTTTAGTTTGGCTGTGTTGATGGGAAAAAATCACACTTAAACCGAATTCTTGATTAGGAGTTTGAAATAATGGTTGACTCAAACCAGCTTCGTAATAGCTAGAGTCGCCAGTAATATCGAGTCTGTCAAAGGGCGGCTCGGTGACGTTAGTTCTGGTCAACCCACTGGCTAATCGCAGTTTACCATTGCTGGGATTCAAGGGGATAGTGTAGCTCAAATCTATGACATTACTACCATCAGTGTTGGCATAACTCACAGTTAAACTATCACCATCACCGGAGACATTACCTTGATTAATTTTAATCCCCCGTCGCCATGTACCTACACTCGGAGAGCGACCGTTATTAGTAAAGATATCGATATGAAAAGTATCGGCTTCTGTCACGGTAACTTCTAATAAACTTAAATCTGGTCGCACTCCTGGTGTTAATTGTGCCGATATATTTTGAATTTGAGGATCGAGTTTCAAAAGTTGTAGGGCTTCTAGGATGCGATTTTGATTCAGGGGAGTTTGTGCAGCTAAAGCCAACCGGGAACGGATGTACTCCGGTCTTAAGCGTTGGGTTCCCCTAACCTTAATATCCTCAATACCTCCCTCTATGATTGTAACTTTGACTACTGCACCTTGAGCAGAAAGGTTTTGAGTTTCAATTACCACCCCAGAATTAACAAAACCATTATCAACATAAAACTTATTTAACCGCGATTCTACTGTTAGTAAATCAGCAAAGGTAATTTTTTGATCAAGAAAATCTTGAATTTCTGCCCTTAATTTCTCGTCACTAAAGGCCGTATTACCTAAAAATTCAAATCCTTGAACTTTAAATTGACTAGGAATAGCTTCTAGGGGTGCAGTATTAGTCGGGGGGGGATGGGTTTCGAGTGTAGATTCCTGTGTTATTATATCAGGCCTACCGGCGATTGGTGTCATCATCTGCTCATAGGTCTTGGCATATGCTGGATTTGTTATGACGACGAAAAATATACTACAACAGATCCTACCCAGCCAACCTCTCTTGATTTGGCAAAATACACCTTTACAGTTTTCAACATCTTTCAATGTCTGCTTTAAGACTGGAGCCATGTATTTACCCTGACCGTACGATTGTGCATGGTTTTTCCTTAATAAAGAATATTGTGTGTTTATAAGTATTTTTAGTATATAGCGCAACGTGGTTAAGTAAACAATATGAAAAATCCTCAAAATTCAATGTTTACGATATGATTTACTTAATCCTTTAAAGAAATCAACTCGTCTTGGGAGTGTCAAAGCTCCCCTACCCACCTTGGCTAGGCTAACACCTAGCTGTGTGGCTACTTTTGTTAAGATATTTGCAGCACCGTTACAGTCAGCGTTTACCAGTATCCCAGCAGAAGTTTTGTACAATCCGGGTTTTACCCTTTGACCTGACGGTTTCCATCCATTGGGTTTTTCACCATGTTTGTAGAGGCGATCGCCATCCAGGTAAGAGGCTTTTGATGTATACGCTTCTTCAGTCAGCGTTATTTTTATACCATATTCTGGACAAAGTTGTTTAAGACGTTGCGGGAAATGAGGAAACATGGGGATAAATCCCCTTGAGTCGGGTTTCATCCCCTCGCTAAAGCGTAGGGGTTCTCACGCTCCCACTATGTTTTGAGAGCAAGTTATTAATATCCTCTAACACCTGCATTGCTGACTCATATCTTTGATAGGAGTGGAGATGTACCATTTTATTTAATATTCTGGTCAATTCCTCAGTAGTATCCGCTAGTTCCGACCAATCTTGCCAAGTCTGCTCACCACTAGGAGATACTGCAGGAATAATGATGAAACCAGTTTTCAGATCCCTACCAAACTCTTTTTCTTGAGGATTTAGCCCTGTTAAGGCTTGTATGGCAATTATTCCCAAAGCATAAATGTCACTATTGAGTTTTGGTATACCACTCATTTGTTCAGGAGGTGCATAACCACGAGAAGCAAAGATAATTGAATCTAAGACATGGTTTTGGGCTTGCAGTTGTTTCACACCCCCAAAGTCAATTAAGACAATGTGTCCATCTGTTGTTCGCCTCATTAAGTTGCTGGGTTTGATGTCTTGATGAATGACATCATAGCTGTGGACAAAAACCAGTATCTGTAAAACTTCTGTGAGGATGTTGATGACTTCAGACCGTAAGTAACATATCCCGGAAGTTAACTCATGTTTCAAGGTATGACCTGGAATAAACTCCTGGACTAAATAAAAATTATTATTTTCTGAGAAAAAAGCTAGTAATTGGGGTATTTGTGGGTGTTTACCCAGGATTTCCAGAATATCTGCTTCGGTATGAAATAGCCGTTTGACTAGATTCAGATATTCTTTATCTTGACGGACAGGGCGCATCTGCTTCACAACACACAGGGGATTTCCTGGGCGTTGAATATCTTGGGCTAAGTAAGTTTCGCTAAATCCTCCCCGCCCTAAATTATTGATAATTTGATAGCGCTTTCCCAGTAATGTCTGGGTTGTGAGTAATTTTCCTAAATAATCAGGCTCTGGTGTGGGTGTGACAGTTGTTTGTTGTTTTTGCAACTCAGCAATTAATTCTTTTTGTGCTTGCAACAGTTGTATAATTTGTTTTTTCTCCCGTTGACTATCATGAGCGCTATAGGCCAGCACACTTACACTTGCAACTACCAGACCCAATGCAGGCGCAACCACGGGAAACCATCCGCCGTGGGTAAAAATTACAAAGTTACCCACAAATAAAACCAGCAAAGATGCGACTGACCGCAGTCCTAAGCTGAATGGATATCGCAGACGCCGGGCTAAATATCCCCCCAGTACAGACCATGACCCTATCCAGAGAACTTCAACCCAACCGGGTAAAAACCAAAACAGAGGCTGGTTATTTAAAACCGCACTCAGAATCTGACTAATCATGTGTCCATGTATTTCTACCCCTGCCATCCTACCGGAATTATCAGCTTTTCCAGTATTAAATGGGGTATTGAATATATCTTTTAGGCTCGGTGCTGTGGAACCAATTAAAACAATTCGGTCTTTGACTAAATCTGGTGTAATTTTACCTGCAAGTACTTGTGTAACAGTAACTTTTTCGGCAATGTTACCTGGGGAACGGTAATTCAGTAAGATTTGGTAGCCTCTGGTATCTGCATTTTGATAACCCCCAGAGTTACTTTTGAGGGGTGTAAATATCACATCACCTAATTGTAGTTCCTGATTCACGTTTGATTGCAGTGGAATGCCTTGCAGTGCTAAGTATTTCAGGGCTAACCTCCAACTTAAGGAATAGCTACTTTGGCAAATGTCAGACTTTTCCACTTTCACTGCTATGAGATTACGGCGAATCAAACCATCTGTATCTTCCACAAGATCGCTAAATCCTACCCGCCCGGGTTTTACTCCCGCAGGGGCTGCAATACCAGGCTCTCGAACATTGGTATGTTTACATATAGAAATAATCGAATCACTCCGCACTAAGCGTTGTAGAAGTTGTTCATGACCTGGTTGTACAGGTAAATCACGGAAGATATCTAAACCGATCGCAATGGGTTGATGTTCTTCGAGTTTGCTCAAAAGCTGATTGAGTACTTCACCAGATAAAGGCCAACCCCATCTTTGCAAATCCTCTTCGGTGATGGAGACAATTAATAAACGGGGATCTTTACCGGGATCAGTACGCATTTGCATCATCTGGTCATAGACCTTTAACTCCAGTACCTGTAATACTTGCAGTTTCTGCAATCCCAGTATTAACACTGTGGCAATTACAGTGCCAATAATCACTGGATACTTCAATATTTTTACTAAAAATTTAGTGATTTTTTTGATTAAGTAAGAGTCATCCACCATGATTGTTTACGTAATTTTTGCCAAGCCCAAATTTTAACTATTTCTGCTGGTCAGACTGAGAACTAGGATGATCTCCGCCCACCGATGATCAATAGTTTGTGGTGAAAGAGTCGGTAAAACCATGGCTAAAATCCTAGGTATTGGGGAAATTGAATAAACAGTATAATCATTTATATCATCGTGCTGAGAGGATGTTTTAAAAGTCAAAGTTAGTCAATGACCCACAGCAAGTTTTGCCGATCTCAAGGAGGAATTTAAACCCGCTAGCAAACAAAACTAGTTGGGTTCACTATCATTTGGCTCTGGGGTAGGTTCTGGGGTAGGCTCTGGGGTAGGTTCCGGGGTAGGTTCTGGGGTAGGCTCTGGGGTAGGTTCCGGGGTAGGTTCTGGGGTAGGTTCTGGGGTAGGTTCTGGGGTAGGTTCTGGGGTAGGAGTTTGTGCCGCAATGCTGAGTTGATAACTTAGTGGTTCTGATGCTGTGGAAGCAATTACAAACTGATAAAATCCCGATTCTGGTAATTTATTAACTAATAAATTACGTTCTGGAGAGTCTTCTAAAAATTTCACTTGGCCAGAAGGAGAATAAACCGAAAGTAAAACTTGAGGACTGGCTTCTAACTTCACTTCCATTAATTGATTTTGCGCCAGGTGAGCAATAAAAACTTTACCCCCAGTCGGGTCAACAGCTGATTGCAGATTACCTGTAACTGTTTTGCTGGTAGTACCTGGATCAAATAGAATTCTGTCTAAAGCCGTTCCAGAGACAATAGCGTTAAGTTTATCGCTAACAAACCCGTGCCAAACTTGTCCCATGGGTTGATTGATAAAATTTTGGCCTTGCTGTTGAGGAAATTGGTTGAAAAACGCAGGGTCAGCTAAATCATATAAAGAAGTCATACTCACATTGAGTTTGTTAACTTCCACTCGCCAAGCTTCCCGTTCTGCTGCTGTATAAGTTCCCAATTGTTGGCGCGACCTCGTACTCAATACAGCTACTTTTTCTAGTAATTGAGCGGCTGTTTTATCCCATTGTGCCCGCAAACTTTCATCTTGCGCTTGATCAGTGAGAGTGCGTCGCTGTAAACTGGGGTTATTGTCCCAAAATATTTGATCTACCAACCGGACGTAAAAGCTGGAATCAATTCCCAATTGTTGACGGCGATTGTTTAATCTTTGTTTACGTTGACGTTCCGCTGGGGAGAGTGGATCTGGGGGTGTCGTGGGTTGCTCAAGGGTGGGAGGGCGAGTAGGTGTAACTGTTTGTGGAGTGTGATCACTGCTAGTGAATCCCCACCAAATTCCCCCAGCTGTACCCGCAACTATGATTACTGCTACTAAGGCTGTTGCTGGTGTTAACCCGGATGTTGGTTCGGGAGATGATGAGGGAGATGGGCGCGGTGGGGGAGGGGGGGAAACAGCAACTGTAGCAGATGTGGGTGGGTTAGTGGGATATTGAGTTGGGGGATGACTCACTGATGAGGGGTTGAGAGCAGCTAAGACGTGAGCAGCTGAGTGATAGCGATCGCCTGGTCTGGGGGATAGCATTTTATCTAATATCTGTCCCAATACCGGACTGAGAGTAACTTCTCGTCGCCATTGCCAAGTTAGATTATAATTATCAATGAGTTCTGGCGGTTGTTTACCTGTCAATAAAACTAGGATGGTGACAGCCAAGGCGTACAAGTCGCTGTGAGTATACACCATACCTGTTTGCATCTGTTCTGGAGGTGCAAAGCCTATTTTACCTAGTAGGGTGGGTGATTGGGGGGATGGGGTTTTTTCCCCTTGGTAATATTGCGAGGCCACCGTTGCGGCTACTTGTTTCACGCCGCCAAAGTCAATTAATACCGGTAATTTGTCAGTACTGCGCAGGATTAAATTATCTGGTGAGATATCCCGATGAATGACCCCCATGGAGTGGATATATTTCAACACTGGCAGAATTTCTAATAACAATTGCCTAACTTCAAGTTCTGTAAATCGTAATCCTTGCTGTTTACGCGCATCTAATAAGGAACTATAAGTTTGTCCTTCTACATAATCCTGCACCAGGAACAGGTATTCCTGACCTTGTAAGTTAATTCGCAGTAGTTCCCGAAAGCGGGGAATTTGCGGATGTTCTAGCTTGTAGAGAACCGCCGCTTCTCGCTGAAATAATTCTTGGGCTTTTTGTGCAATATAGTCTGTTTGAACTTGAGGGGAAAATTCTTTTAAAACACACAGTTCACCGAACCGGTTCAGGTCTTCAGCTAAATAGGTACGTCCAAAACCTCCCTGACCGATTTGACGAACGATTACATAGCGATCGCTTAAAGTTACACCGGGTTGAATACTATTATTTATATACATAAGTCATTAGCTATCCGATTTTTACCTGACTGACTTGATCAGCTGCGATCGCATCCCAAAGTGTCTATAGGATTTATGCTGATCTGGAGCCGAATAAGTGCGGTCAAAACCACCATATACTAAACCACAATAGGACTTATACACGAGTTACTTTGACACTATAAACTAGATTGAAACAAATTTTTCTTGATTTAGCAGTGGAAAAGGAATGGGATATTTTAGCTGGTGGAAGTCGCACCAGACTATATTCATCTGTTTGTCAGCCTCAAACCAACCGACACACCACATTTAATCGTTAAAGCTTTTAACGGTTACAGTAGCAACTATTCAAGATTTCTTAATACCTGTTAAAACCTTTTTGTTAAGCATACAATAGGATAAATCTTGTTGAGTCGGGTTTCATCCCTATGCTTTAGCGTGGGGGTTCTCACACTCCCACTATGTTTTGATAGTTAAAAGCTCCGAACATGGACTAAGCCTTGCTCGGAGCCACAGTATTAAAGGGGTTGAGGACTAGATACTAGGACAAACTTCCCCCCTAGTCCTGAGGTTTTAGTAGCGGTTACGGGAACCGCCACCACCGTATCCTCCCCGTCCACCACCAAAGGAACCTTTATCCTCTTTGGGTTTAGCTTTATTCACTTTCAGGTCGCGTCCCATCCATTCCGCACCGTCTAGAGCCTCAATGGCTGCTGTTTCTTCATCGTCCGAACCCATCTCTACGAAGGCAAATCCGCGTACACGACCTGTTTCACGGTCGGTTGGTATTTGCACTCGTTTGACGGTGCCGTACTCTCTAAACACCTCAGTGAGGGCGTCTTGGGTAACGCTGTATGAAAGATTACCTATATAAATTGACATCAATGGTCTCCAAAATCACAAAAACGTAGAGATTTAGATTTCGGAGATAAGTCTGTAAATACCACAAGGAAAAAGCCTGTCAATACTAAAAACAAACGCTGTCGCCGAATTAATTCTCAACTCCAATTGTGGCACATAATTTTAATGATCACAGGAAAAGTGAAAAAAACTGTTATAAAAAGTTATGTTAAGGTAAATCTATATTTATGTCGTCTTGTCTACCCCCAGTAAGATAGATATTTGAGTCTTGCGGATTGGCAATATCAAGTCCCCCTACCCCACCTAACACACAGAAAAAGACCGCTTAGATATTGATCTCAACGGTCTTTCATGCTTGAATAATGGTATCAACGATGGGGTCTACAGGTCAGGAGGCAAAATCACCTGATCAATAGCGTGGATCACACCATTAGTACCCTTAATATCTACTTCAACTACGTTGGCATCATTGACCATCACCCCATTAGAACCAACGGAGACCCTTATGGCTCCCCCTTCAAGGCTTTGCACTTCCCCAGATGACAAATCAGTAGATAGAACTGTGCCACTGACTACGTGGTAAGTTAATAGCTTGAGCAAGATTTCTTTATTCTCTGGCTTTAACAAGTCTCTGACAGCATCTTGTGGTAATTTGGCAAATGCTTCATTGGTGGGAGCAAAGACTGTTAATTGATCTCTACCTTGCAAAGCTTCCGTTAATCCCGCTGCTTTTAATGCCGCCATTAAGGTGGTAAACTTAGGGCTAGACTCTGCTAGTGCTAACAAGGTTTTGTTTTCAGTTTGAGTTGTGGGTGGTGTGACCCTGGGGGTGGTGGGTTGAGTTCGAGGTTTATTACGGTTATAGGGAAACTCATCAAAAATACTGGGTCTAGGATTAAGTGTTCCACCCCCAGCTTGTGCTAGATTATTGGTTGCTTCATTGGCTAGAGATGGTAAATTGAGCAAAAGGCTAACACTGGCTAACCCAACTATTCCCGCAAGATTGGTCAAAAAATTGCTGTAATTTGCTTTCATAAATCTTTTTAGTCCTTCTTAATATAGGTGACATTAAAGATTTATAACACTTCGCTATGCAAAATATATAAATCCAGCAGCAATATTTTTAGTGCAAATAACTATGTAAAATTATCACTTATGCTTTTAAACACCTGAGATAATTTCCCAGAATCCATAATAAACACTTTGTACATCCTACTTGGTTTCCTAGCACCATGGCTACAGTCCTGACTAACAGACAGAATCTCCTATTTCCTCCATAAGATTTTTGCTAAATTGCTGACTTGCTCAGGAAAATTACCGGAAGTGAAGATAGAATAAGAGCGTTGTAGAATTAAACTCTTGAAAATATAGGTTATGCTGGAATTATATCAGTGGGAAATATCTCAATATTCAGAGAAAGTACGGTTGATTCTAGATTACAAAGGGCTAAATTACCGTAAAATAGAAGTTACCCCCGGAATTGGACAAATAGATTTATTTCGGCTGACTGGACAAAGACAAGTGCCAGTTTTAAAGGATGGTAACAGATATATTGTTGATTCTACTGAAATTGCTAAGTATTTAGATTTAGAATATCCCGATCGCCCACTCATACCTCAAGATTCTCGACAACGTGGTTTATGCTTATTGATGGAAGAATGGGCAGATGAATCAATCGGTAAGAAAGCAAGGGTAGCTCTTTTTTCTGCTATTAGTCAAGACCAAAATTTCCGCCAGTCTTTATTACCTAATTCCACACCGGATATATTTAAAAGTCTAATTGCAGGAGTACCTGGTGATGTGTTGACTGTTTTGGGCTTTGGGGTCGGTTATAGTCCAGATGTGATTAAATCGGCGATCGCGGACTTGAAACAAGACTTAGAAGCACTAACATTATTATTGGCAGATAGTCCATATTTAACCGGTGATGAGCCGACTTTAGCTGATTTGACAGTGGCGAGTTTATCAATATTACTCAAGTTCCCAGAAGTCCCCTATTTAGACTTACCCGCAGGTATCAGAGGTAAAGGTGTACCTGGTTTAGCTGATAATCCTGATTATCAGCCATTTTTTGACTGGCGCGATCGCCTGTATACTCAATTCCGTAAACCATTAATCGCAACCCCACCAACGGGAAATGCACCCACTTCTATTCAAATTGAATAGGTGATGGGATGATGGTGATTAACTTTGTATTATTGGCTGGTTGGGTTATGGAAGTTAGGAACCACAGATGAACACAGGAATCTATAAGTTATTCAAATGAATTCTTCACAACCATTAGGTTCGGTTATCCAAGGTTCTCTGACTGGGGGGTTAGAAGTAAGATTACACCCGGATATTTCTGTGGAAGATATGCGGGTGGGTAAATTCTTGGTTGTCCATGGATTGCGATCGCGTTTTTTCTGTATGCTGACAGATGTAGCATTAGGAACTTCTAACCCCCGCATTCTTGCTAATCCCCCGGGTTGGGAAGACACTTTTTTACGGGAAGTTTTAGCTGGTAGTGGTACTTATGGTACTATCAACCTCGCCCCCATGTTGATGTTTACCCCTGAGTCTGATGAATCCTCAAATCATAGTACCAATGGTTTGGTCAAATCGCCAAATGGTTTAGCCTCATTTCAGCCCCAAACTAGTACTACTATGGAATTGCTCCCAGTAAAAACAATTCCCAGTCATTTCAGCCAAGTTTACGAAGCAAGTGAAGAGGATTTTCGCCGGGTGTTTGGTTGGGAAGATGACCCCCACAGGCGGAATTTTTCTGTGGGTAAACCCTTAGATATGGATGTACCAGTTTGTATTGATTTAAACCGCTTTGTTGAGCGGAGTAATGGGGTGTTTGGTAAATCTGGAACTGGTAAATCTTTCCTCACACGCTTACTTTTAGCCGGAGTCATCCGCAAAAATGCGGCGGTAAATTTAATTTTCGATATGCATTCCGAGTATGGTTGGGAAGCAGTAGCAGAAGGGAAAAATGTTAATACTGTTAAAGGCTTAAAACAACTATTTCCTGGTAAAGTGGAAGTCTACACCCTTGACCCTCAATCTACAAAGCGTCGGGGGGTGCGGGATGCTCAAGAATTATATCTGAGTTATGAGCAAATCACAGTTGAAGATATTAAATTATGTAGTCGAGATTTAGGACTCTCGGAAGCAGCTTTAGATAACGCCAGTATTTTACACAACGAGTTTGGTAAATCTTGGATTACCCAATTGTTTAAGATGACCGGTGAGGATATTAAAATGTTCTGCGAAGAAAAGCCAGGACATCCAGGTTCTATCACCTCTTTACAGCGTAAACTCTTGCGCTTGGAGAGTTTGAAATATATGCGGGGAGTTTGTCCCCAGAATTATATTAGTAAAATTATCCAGTCTTTGGAAGCCGGGAAAAATGTAGTCATAGAATTTGGTTCCCAATCCAATATGCTTTCTTATATGTTGGTGACTAACATGATTACTCGACGTATTCATGAGGAATATGTCAAGAAAGCAGATAAATTCTTACACAGTAAAAATCCCTGCGATCGCCCGACACCATTAATGATTACCATTGAGGAAGCGCACCGGTTCCTTGATCCGTCCATTGTCCAAAGTACAATTTTCGGCACTATCGCCCGAGAACTGCGAAAATATTTCGTAACTTTGCTAGTAGTAGACCAACGTCCATCGGGAATTGATAATGAAGTTATGTCTCAAATTGGCACACGCATCACCGCTTTGCTGAATGATGAAAAAGATATTGATGCCATTTTTACCGGTGTATCTGGTGCGGGTGGTTTGCGCTCAGTCTTAGCCAAATTAGACTCTAAACAACAGGCCTTAATTTTAGGCCATGCCGTTCCTATGCCCGTTGTGGTCAAGACCAGACCCTATGATACCACATTCTACGCCGAAATTGGTGATCCCGCTTGGGAAGAAAAGCCAGATGCAGAAGTATTTGCTGCTGCGGAAATAGCTAAAGCAGATTTAGGTTTTTAGTGCAACTTTTAAGCTAATCAAAGCGATTAAACTAGATTAACTACGGCATCCGTCAATTCTGACTCCTCAGAAAGCATGATTTCATCATGGGTCACGGTGAAGGCAGTTGCTTGCAAAGCACACAATAAAATATTGCGTGCGCCATTTACATCACGAGAAATCTGTATTCCGCAATGTGAACATTTAAAAACTTTGTTTCCACCTAGTTTATAATGAACATGACCGCAGTTACCACAGGTTTTTGATGTATATGATTCGTTGCAAAGAACGACTATTACACCTTTCCTTTGTGCAGCTTGCTTGAGATGTCGCTCAAATTTGTAATGGGAAAGAGTCAGCATTTGCCGTACAGAC
>NZ_JANQDF010000107.1:0-5454 GCF_029891675.1 Anabaenopsis tanganyikae CS-531 | reverse complement strand
GGTTCCCCGGAACAAATACATAGTAGTAGCGAGGTGGAAGTGAGTTTAATTGCTCCCACACTGGAGGAATCATCGGCTGTGGTCAGTCCTGTATCTATGATGACTCGAAGAGTTATCCCCGCCCAGGGATGGGTAGTTAATGCTCAAGGAGATGTGGTTTTAGTGGCTGCTCCTAGGGGAAATCACCCTCACCGAGTTGATGCTGCTACGGCATATTGTCAGTAAATGTCGCACTCAAGCTCTTGTAGTACGGGCATCTTGCCGGGTATTGATGTAACTTAATTGTTGATCAAATTAAAGTCAGGGTGACAATGAAAACAACTCACAAAAAAAAGCTCAGATTAGAACCCAGATTCAAGCCCTCTGTTTTTCTACTAATTCTACTGTTCTGCCTTGCTTTAGCCATCCCCCCTGTATTTGCTCAGATTCATACAGATACAGTACAACTGATGCAACAAGGCAGGCAACTTTACAACTCAGGGCAATTTACCAAAGCTATACCAGTTTGGCAACAAGCCATCACAACATTACCCAGTAATTCCCTCAATACAGCCACTGTATGGAGCAACCTTTCTCTCACCCATCAGCAATTAGGAGAATGGGAAGCAGCCAATACAGCCATTCACAAAAGTTTGGAGATTTTACAATCTGCCAAAACCACCACAGAACAACAGCGCATTTTAGCTCAAACCCTGGATATTCAAGGGCAACTCTTACAAAAAACTGGGCAATCTCAGGAGGCTTTAAATACATGGGCACAAGCCGCTAGACTTTATCCCCAGTCACCCAATGGTCAACTTCATCTTAATTTGATTAATCAAGCTCAAGCTATGCAAGATTTAGGAATGTATTCGCGAGCTTGTCAAACCTTGTTAGAAATATTAGGTTTAAGCAATGCAGAATGTCATATTTCCGAGGCAGAAATAGCAAAACTGCAACAGCAAATACTAGGGAATCCCCAAAATATTTACCCAGCACAAGCTTTAAGAAGTCTCGGTAATGTCATGCGGATTATAGGCGATTTTCCCGCAGCGGAAACAATCCTCCAAGCTAGTTTAGCAATTGCTCAAACCAATAATTTACCGGAAGATGAAAGTAAAGTTTTGCTAAACTTAGGTAATACAGAACTCGCCTTAGCTAACAGAGCCACAGAAGTAGCAAATAGGCGACAAGCGGCAATTTATCGAGCCAAAGCCTTGGAGAAATATCAAGCAGCCTATGAAAAAGCAGTTTCTCTTTCATCTCCGGGTTCAGCTATTTTACAAGTGAAATCTCAACTCAATCAGCTAGAACTATTAATAGCAGAGCAAAAATGGACAGATGCAGAAGCTTTGATATCTCCACTCAAATTTTCATTAACTCACCTCCCCCTGAGTAGAGAAACCATTTATACTCAGGTTAGTTACACTAAAAACTCTCTTTGTTTACAGCAAAAACAGTCGAGTTGCCTCAGCCCTATCACTCCGAATTTATCATCGGTTGGTGAGGTATCTTTCCAGGAGGCAATTCAAACCTTAAACAGTGTTGCACAAGATGCTGCCCAACTTGACGATCAACGGACAAAATCCTATATACTGGGGCTTATAGGAAGATTATATGAGAGTCGCCAAGACTGGAATACAGCCAGTAAGTACACTCAAAAGGCATTACAGTACTCTTGGCAGGCTCAGGCACCAGAGTTAACTTATCAATGGCAATGGCAACAGGGACGACTGCTAAAAGCTCAAGGAAAAACTGAAGCAGCCCTGACTGCTTACGCCCAATCATTGGCAACTCTCCGCTCCTTCCGCAGTGATTTAGTGGCTATCAATACAGAAAATCAGTTTAATTTTAGAGAAAGTACTGAACCTGTTTATCGTGAATATGTCAGTTTACTGTTGCAGCGTCAAGATAACGCAGACATACCCCAAAAAAACTTAGAGCTAGCCCGTGAAACCATAGATTCTCTGCAATTAGCTGAGTTAGAAAACTTCCTGCGCTTGGTTTGTCTGGATGCGAAGCCGGTGGTAATTGACGACATAACGGATAAACAAGACCCTACAGCGGCCTTGATTTATCCCATTGTTTTACAAGACCGTCTTGAGATTATTGTTAAGTTACCACAAAATAAAGACCTACTTCATTACACCACAAAGATTGATAAAAATATAGTTGAGGAAATCCTGGGGGAACTGACTCAGGAGTTGAGTTTAGCTAACCCAAACAATATTAGAATTGATCCCCGAGTCTATGAACGAGTAATCCTGAGCAATGCACAGATACTATACAAATGGCTGTTAGCCCCTGCTGAAAAAGATTTAGCCCAAAGTCAGACTAAAACTTTGGTTTTTGTCTTGGATAGTGCTTTGCAGAATATTCCTATGTCTGTACTGCACAACGGTGAAAACTATGTGATCCAACAGTACAACATTGCCCGTGCTCCTGGCTTACAACTTACCGACTTTCAAACTTATCGGGACAAAAAACCTCGGACTCTCATCGGCGGATTGAGTGAATCCCCCGAAGCGCGGGAGCAACAATTCTCCCCATTACCCTTTGTCCTCAAAGAAGTACAAGAAATTAAATCACAAGTTCCTAGTAGCACTGAGTTACTTAATCCCTCTTTTACCAATGCAGGCTTCAAAAATACCCTCAATTCAGCCCCTTTTTCTGTTGTTCACCTAGCCACCCACGGACAGTTTAGCTCCCAACGTGATGATACTTTTATCCTGACTTGGGACGATCGCCTGAATCTCAACCAGTTAAATAGTTTACTGCGTTCTAGAGATCAGCAGCCTATTGAATTACTAGTATTGAGTGCTTGCGAAACCGTAAAGGGAGACAGCAGAGCCGCCCTAGGGTTGGCTGGCGTTGCTGTCCGAGCGGGGACTCGCAGCACATTAGCTACCCTTTGGCAAGTAAATGATCAATCAACGGCTCTGTTCATGAGTCAATTTTATCAGGCTTTGATGGGTAATAATATGAGTAAAGCCGCTGCTGTACGCCAAGCCCAATTAGCTCTTTTAAACAACCCAGAATACAAGAGTCCCTATTATTGGGCGGGTTATGTTCTCTTAGGTAAATGGTTTTGAGACTCCCCAGATGAAATACCAGCACCTAACCTCTGGGTTGGGATAAATCCACAAGCTGACAGTATAGGGTAGAACATGGCAAAAAAGCGGAGATTCCAGGTTATGATTGATGGATTCATCAAACATCCCAGTTATCAGTTATTCCTTAAGATATTCATCGGCTTAATTACTACTGCAAATATGCAGATGGTAAACGCCCAACTCACACCAGACAATAGCTTAAACTCCACAGTCAGGGGTGATACAGTAAATAACCGTGACATCATTGAAGGGGGAGCCATCCGTGGGAGTAACTTATTTCATAGTTTCACTGATTTTAATGTCGGCGCTGACAGAGGGGTTTATTTTAGTAACCCCGATAGTATTGGCAATATTTTAACCAGGGTGACGGGAAGTAATCCTTCTAGTATTTTGGGAACCTTGGGAGTATTGGGGAATGCTAACCTGTTTTTAATTAATCCCCATGGTATTAGTTTTGGTGCTAATGCTCGGTTAGATGTCAAAGGTTCCTTTGTGGCTGCTAGTGCCGATAGTATCATCTTTGATAATTATGAGTTTAGTAGCACAGATACGACAATAGACCCGTTATTAACTGTGAATATTCCCAGGGGGTTAAGATTTCGGGATCATCCAGGAAATATTACCCTGACTAATTCTAGTCTGAGTGTTCCAGAGGGTAAAACTTTAGCTTTGATTGGTGGTGATGTCAGCCTGAATAACACTCAAATCATATCACCGGGAAGTACAGTAGAGTTGGGTGGGTTAACCCAAGCCGGAAGGGTTGATATAGATGAAAAGCGTTTGACCCTTCCCCAGCCCTTAGATAGCGCCGCCACAAATATCACAACAAAAAATGTCAGCCTCAGTAATGGTGCGGTGGTAGATGTTGCTGGTGGTGGTGGTGGGAGCATAACAATAAATTCCCAAAATTTAGAGATAACTGGAAATAGTCAGCTGCGTGCTGGGATAGCAGCGGGGATGGGTTCACCCAATGCTCAAGGGGGAAATATTCAGATTAATAATACTGATAAAATCACTCTGGATAACTCCTTCATATTTAATGGCGTATTCGGCCAAGGAAATGCTGGGAATATCCACATCAATACTTCTAGTTTAACTTTACAAGATGGTGGTTTTATTAATGCGAGTATCTCCGGTAAAGGCAATACAGGAGCGATCGCAATTACAGCCGCTGATGGGGTGACTATCCGCGGGGAATCTAGTCTGGGCATTATCAGTTTAGTAGTTAGTCTAGTAGCACCAACAGGAGAAGGGAATAGTGGGGGTATTACTATTGATACTTCTACTTTAACTCTGGAAAATGGTGGTGGTATTAATGCTAGTACCATTGGTAAAGGCAATGCGGGAGCAATAACCATTACAGCCGCTGATGGGGTAATTATACGCGCAGAATCTAGTCAAGGCGTTATTAGTTCAGTAATTAGTGCAGTAGGACAAACAGCACAAGGAAATAGCGGGAATATTACCATTGATACTTCTACTTTAACTGTGGAAAATGGTGGTACTATTAATGCTAGTACCATTGGTCAAGGCAATGCCGGGGCGATTGTGATTACAGCCGCTGACGGGGTAACTATCCGGGGGGAATCTAGTCGAGGATTTAGCACTTCTGTATCTAGTGCAGTAGCACCAACAGCACAAGGCAATAGCGCGGGTATTACCATTGATACTTCTACTTTAACCGTGGAAAATGGTGGTAATATTAACGCTAGTACCTTTAGTAAGGGTAATGGCGGGGCGATTGTGATTAGAGCCGCTGATGGGGTGACTATCCGGGGGGAATCTAGTCGAGGATTTCTTAGTTTAGTAGTTAGTGCAGTAGGACAAGAAACCGCAAAAGGAAATGGCGGGGATATTACCATTGATACTTCTACTTTGACTGTAGAAAATGGTACTAGTATTAATGCTACTACCTTTGGTCAGGGTAATGCCGGGGCGATTGTGATTAGAGCCGCCGATGGGGTGACTATCCGGGGGAAATCTAGTGCAGGCTTTACTAGTTCTGTATCTAGTACAGTAGCACCAACAGCAAAAGGAAATAGCGGGGATATTACCATTGATACTTCTACTTTGACTGTGGAAAATGCTGGTACTATTAACACTAGTACCAGTGGTCAGGGTAATGCCGGTGCGATTAACATTCGAGCTACAGAGCAAGTGGCGATTTCAGGTACTTATTTTGACAGAATATTAAACAGAGATTTTGGCGGCATTTTAGCCGTCACCCTCACAGATAACAATGCCGGTAACATCACCATCAACACCCCCAGATTCCAAATTTCCGACGGAGCCGGAGTAGAAGCCTTTACCCAAGGCGCAGGTAACGCCGGTAATGTTACCATCACCGCACCTCAAATAGTAG
>NZ_JANQDF010000106.1:0-10966 GCF_029891675.1 Anabaenopsis tanganyikae CS-531 | reverse complement strand
ATTTTATACGGACAATGGTCTTTTAATGGGCTATTTTTCTTACTAAGAATACAGACTTTGTACTGTTTTTCTCCGGTGGTCACCTTGTCCACCTTGTCCACCAAGTCTTGTCCTTGTAAGGGGAGGGGACTGGATTTTATTATTTCGCTGTGTTCGCCAATCCTTCCCAATCCTTCCCAATCCTTCGGTGTGTTCCCTGTTCGGTGTGTTCCCTGTTCCCTCAAACTAAAAAAATTTGTACCTCACGAGTATGGGAAATGATATATACCTAGTTTCGCAACAATCAAATAGGAGACTTATATGTTAAATTACAATACATTACATTGTTTACCTTCTTCAGCAGAATTACCAGATTCAGACGATACCCCAGTGGATAACGAACTACAAATTTTAATTCCCAATTTATTATTAGCGATCCTAGTCAATATTTGGCAAAAGCGAGATGATTGGTTTTTTGGGATTAATATGGGAATTTATTATACAGGAAGTAAACCTGCCATAGTCCCAGATGCCTTTTTAAGTTTGGGAGTGGAACGCTTTGTTGGTGAAAATGGACGTTCTAGTTATGTACTTTGGGAAGAAGATGGTATTCCTCCAATTTTAGCCTTAGAAATTGTTTCTCAAACCTACAATTACGAATATGAGCAAAAGAAATTAGACTATGCAGAATTAGGCATTTTATATTATGTTATTTATGCCCCTACACGCTTACGTCGCAAACGTCAACGTTTAGAAGTTTATCGCTTATTTAATGGTGAATACATCCTTCAACCAGGGGATAAAATTTGGATGTCAGAAGTAGGTTTAGGTATTGGGAAGGAACAGGGAAATTATCAAGGTAGAACGAGGGAATGGTTATATTGGTATGACGAAAATGGTAATAGATATTCTACCCAAGAGGAAGAATTGCAAGCTCTTTTAGCTAGGTTACAAGCAAGGGGAATTGACCCAAATACCTAACGGGGCGACAAAATAAGCTACAATACAGACTTCATAAGCCGCAGTTATCTTGGTCTGATTGACTTGTTACATTGTTTACACTGTCTTGTTTTCAGCCTCCTTTGTCACCCCATCAGCGGTTGGGGTGAAGTTCTCAATTAATAAGGGTCGGAATCAAACCGTCCCCGTTTTACACTCCTGAGATAGTAACCTCTGGTGGGGAGATTTCTTAAGTTGAAGGTATCACCATAGGGAACCCGCCAGATTTTATAGTCGTAATATGTTAGAGGTGTGCGGGGTTTGCATATTTCTGGGGGATGGTCTCCTAAAACGAAATATGCAGCGCCTCTACCCATGACTTTAGCCATACCAAATTTATCGACAGTCACAGATGTTTCTTCGCTAATGGCTATCCCTAAAACGCTCTTCGATACGCCATCTTGGATTTGACGGGCGATAAAAGCCATAATGCGCCCCATTCTTTTGCGTCTGTCAAAATGGGTATCAACGATGGTCCCCGTTAAATGACTCCAGGGGAAAAAGTTGTAAGTAAAAGTGATGTCTCGGTAGGGGTCTTCGAGAGCTTCTCTGGTTTCAATACCTTCTTGGGAGGAAGCGCAAGCATCATAGACATAATCACTTTGAATCATCGCCCCGGCGCTGGTGCCGCCAATGCCGCCGCCTTTGGCATAAACTGATTTAATGGTAGCTTCTAATTTGGTATTTTTCCAGTTACGGATATACTCACATTGGTCGCCACCTGCAAAGAAAATTACGTCCGCATTTTTGACTTTTTCGATAATTTCGGATTTATTCGCATCCTGTCGGTTACTAATTACCAGAGTCTCTACATATTTGACTCCCTGCATATTATAAATTAAGCGATTGTAATCATCACTACCGGAAGTGCGAAGTACGACAACATTAACTTTGGTGGAGTAGCTAGTTGATCCCCGGACTTGATGAATCATCCACTGAATGGCTTCTTCTACATCTGGACCGCCTCCACCTAAAATATGCACAGGCCCTGCTAAGGGTGTGACTGAGGGGGGACGTAAATCTAAAGTTTTTTCTGGTGGGATGTCGGGGTTTAGGAATGCTATGAGGGCGGTTCCCATCTTCCTCAACATGGTTCTGATAGTCCTGAACCACTTTGCTATGCTTGGGAATACCTTGGTCATACTAAGCTGCTGGTGCAAACCACAATTATTGCTAACTCTCGCACCAAAAAGGGGGAAATTTCCAGCGTATAGGGGTTGTAATGTTTTTTTACGCGGTATAACCAGGGGTAATCTTTATTTCTCGGCGTTATTCTCGCATAATCACTGTGTAGATAGTTGGTTTTAAAGCCAGACAACTTGCGATCGCTCTTGGATGACGCGCTGATAAACTGTTTGTGTTTGCTGGGCTAATTTTGTCCAGTTAAACCGCTGGGCTAAATCCCTGTAAGCATTATCAATCAACCATTGGCGATAACCGGGATGTTCTAGAACCTCTAAAATTCCCCAAGCCAAAGAGTCGGGATTATTTACCTGGGTGACAATCCCTGTTTGCGTATGTTTGACTACTTCCGGGAAACCACCAGTATCTGATACTACTACTGGCACGCGGGAAGCAAAACTTTCTAAGGCCACAATACCAAAGGGTTCATAAAGACTAGGAAAAACAGCACAATCGGCAATGGTTTGAAATTTATCCAAGTATTTATCAGAGAGAAAGCCGGTAAAATAACACTTGTCCCAAATTCCCAACTCCCCGGCTTGATGCTGGAGATGGTCGGTATTTCCCCCACCAATAATTACGAATTTAACGTTACCACCCATTGACCACAACACCTTGGGCGCAGCATTAAGTAATACAGACACACCCTTCTCGTATGTCATGCGACCCACATAATAAACAATTTTTTCATGGTCGGCGGCAAATTGGCGGCGAAACTCTTGGGGATGAAAGCTTTCGTCGTGTTGTTTCTTTTCTGGTCGAATACCGTTATAAATGATATCTATTTTGTCTGCAGGACTGTATAAGGCTTGTTGTACCTCTCGCCGCATATAGTCTGTACAGACAATAATTCGCCAAGCGTTATAGGCTAGTAAATATTCTTTGTGATGAATATAACCTTGAATAGGCGTGTGAATACCGTTATGTCGCCCGTATTCAGTGGCGTGGATGGTAGCAATCAGGGGGATTTTAAAGTTATGCTTTAAAGCGATCGCCGCATCTCCTACCAACCAATCATGAGCGTGAATTAAATCAAACGGTCCTTCCTCCAGAATTAGTTTTCCAGCGTGATCTCCCATACTTTGGTTAAGATTACCTACCCAGTGGAAAAAATCGCGACTTTGTGCAACTGGTACCCGATGCACCTGTATACCTTCAACCAGCTCATACATCGATGCTTGAGCAAACTCTGCGGTAATCAGGTAAATTTCATGTCCTAACTTTACCAGTTCCGGATATAACTCCGCCACATGGCGGGAAATTCCCCCCACTAACCTCGGTGGAAATTCCCAACTTAGCGCCAGTATCTTCATTTATGAAACTCTCCAATAGCCTAATTTATCTACAAAGACCAACATAGTAATTGTAGTGAGTATATTTACTAATTTTTTGGATAGAGCCGATAAATCAAGATAACACAACCAGAGGAAGAGGAGAAAAGACTTTCTGATGTTTAGGATACTTTTAATTTCCACATTTCTTGACTTTGAGTGTAAATGAAACTGCTAAGTGACAGCTTTTGTGCAGATGGTATGATTCCCATGAAATTTTCTTGTGAAGGTCAAGGTATTTCTCCTTCACTTAAATGGGAAGATGTCAGCATTCAAACCCGTAGCTTTGCCTTAATTGTGGATGACCCCGACGCTCCCAATCGCACATTTGTACATTGGGTTCTCTTTAACTTACCCCCCCAGACCCGGAACTTACCGGAGGGGATACCCACAGAACCCTTGCTAGCAGGGGGTGGGATCCAGGGTAAAAATGATACTGGACAATTGGGCTATACTCCCCCTTGTCCACCCAGTGGTACCCATCGTTATTTTTTTAAACTTTACGCCCTAGATGCGCCTTTAGGGCTAGATTTTGGCATCACCAAAGCAGAATTAGAAGCAGCGATGGCAAATCATATTTTGGCAACAGCCCAATTGATTGGACGTTATCAAAAGCAACATTAAAAGCTAATTACTACGTATAAATACTAAAAAAAATAGAGACGTTCTCACAGAACGTCTCTACACAGGTTTTAATTGTGGAGCATATTGCAGGGTTTTCTTTAGCCCTGGTCTAAACGCAACACAGCCATAAAAGCCTCTTGGGGTACATCCACAGTTCCCACAGATTTCATCCGTTTTTTACCCTTTGCTTGCTTCTGTAAAAGTTTCTTCTTGCGGCTAATGTCGCCACCATAGCACTTAGCTAACACATCTTTGCGTAAAGCGGGGATGTGTTCACTGGCTATGACTTTACTACCGATCGCTGCTTGAATTGGCACTTTAAATTGATGGCGGGGAATCAGTTCTTTGAGTTTTTCCGCCATTGACCGCCCCACACCATAGGCTTTATCTCGGTGTACAATCATCGCTAGGGAATCAACGGGGTCGCCGTTAATCATAATATCCAGCTTCACCAAGGGATTTTCCCGGTAGCCGATGAGATGATATTCCATACTGGCATAACCCCGCGATCGCGACTTCATTTGATCAAAAAAGTCAGTGACCACCTCCGCCAAAGGTAACTCGTATGTCAGGGTAGTACGTCCTTGGGCCAGATATTTCATATCCTTGAAAATACCCCGGCGATTTTGGGACAGTTCCATCAAGGTGCCGACGTAGCCTTCTGGCGTAATCATTTCTACTTGAACGTATGGCTCCTCTATTTTTTCCCGGTCGTTGGGAGCCGGTAAATGGCTGGGATTATCTATATACAGTTCTTCACCTTTGTTAGTGACTACACGGTAAACAACTGAAGGGGCTGTAATAATTAAATCCAGGTTATACTCCCGCTCTAAACGTTCCTGGACAATTTCCATGTGCAGTAACCCCAAAAACCCACAACGGAAGCCAAAACCCATGGCGCTAGAAGTTTCCGGTTCATATTGCAGAGCTGCATCATTGAGTCCCAGCTTTTCTAAAGCCTCCCGCAGGTCTTCAAACTGGTCAGCATCAATAGGGAACATCCCACAAAATACCATGGGTTTGGCTTCTGTGTAACCTGGTAATGCGGCTGGGGCTTTAGCTTTAGATAGGGTAACTGTGTCCCCCACTCGCGCATCAGCTACAGCTTTAATGGCGGCGGCAAAATAGCCTACTTCCCCGGCGTGGAGTTCTTCAACTTGCTTTTCATTGGGAGACAGTACACCTAACTCGTCAACGACATATTCTTTACCTGATGCCATCAAGTAAATGCGATCGCCTTTTTTAATGCTCCCATCCATCACCCGGAAATAAACAATTACCCCCCGGTAGCTATCGTAATAACTATCAAAAATCAATGCTCGTAAGGGTGCGTCTGTAGTGTCTTTTGCCGGTGGTATGCGCTCTACTACCGCTGCCAAAATTTCATTAATGCCGATTCCTTCTTTCGCCGAAGCCAGAATCGCACCACTACAATCTAAACCGATAATTTCTTCAATTTCGCTAATTACCCGCTCCGGTTCTGCTCCTGGTAAATCAATTTTGTTTAAAACCGGAATAATTTCTAAGTCATGTTCTAGAGCCAGATAGAGATTAGCCAAAGTTTGCGCCTCCACACCTTGAGACGCATCCACCACTAACAGCGCCCCTTCACAGGCTACAAGGCTCCGGGACACCTCATAAGAAAAATCCACATGACCCGGAGTATCAATTAAATTCAGGACATATTCCTGACCATCCTTAGCCTTGTAGTTCATCCGGGCAGCTTGCAGCTTAATGGTAATGCCGCGCTCCCGTTCAAGATCCATGTTGTCCAGGAACTGTTCCTTCATTTGGCGCTCATCCACAGTCCCAGTAGCTTGTAACAAGCGATCGGCGAGGGTAGATTTCCCGTGGTCAATGTGAGCAATAATACAAAAATTGCGAATGCGATCTGCGGGAACGTCAGTCATATACTATCTTTGCTGAAGCAGCAATCAAGGTTAAACAAGAAATTTACTTCATATATTTTAATCCTTTCTTAGCCAAGACGCTGTTGCCGGAGAGTGAAGAATATATATTAAAGTCTATTTAACCTGATGGGATTGACGAACCAGTACCCTACAATAAATATATATTCAGTAAATCATCTAGAAATCGTGGGGGGTTACACTAGCTAACTGCCTATAACTACTGATTTACACAGCACAAATTCTGGAGTTGTTGTTTAGGGAGTTGATCACATTTACCATTCAAAAGCAAATGCTGTTAATCTGGCGTTATTTTCGGTAACTATCTCACTATAAATGCAAATTGCTCCAATGGTAGATCATCAGCCCTCGACAAAGCTTGAGAGGTAAAAATCTCTGAGTATATAAACCTATGAATATGAAAGAGAAACCTACCGAAGGTGAGCATCAACGCACCAAGAAGGTAGAAGTCGCCGTCCACTTGGACTCGGAGTTAGTAGAACAAATTCAGCACTTAACCAATGACCCCAGTAAAGTCATTGAGGTAGCCATTCGTCAATGGTTGCGGGGTGAGGCCTCCAGGGATGATGAACTCACACGCAACCATCGGCGCGTACCCGTCCCCCCCCGGGGTGAGTGGAATGACTGAAAATAAACAAGGTGTAAATCAAACATGAAGAAAACGTAAAGTTTGTCACTATTGGTGCAAAAAAGGCCAAAATACCCAATGTAAGGATGCCAAAGCTGTAATAATTTACCCCCAATTGTTTCACCAGGGGCTTGGGCAAAACTGCTTTGAGGTGCCATTTGTCTATCCAACTCGATTAATGACTTTTACTGCTAACTCCCAATTGCCGGATTTATTTCCCCAGAATCTGGAAGGTTCCCCTAATCACACTGATGGCTGTATGCCAACTCTAAGTTCAGAGTTGGTATACACTCAAGATGGGACAGGACGCTACGTAACATTTTACTGTCAGCATAGCGAACTGTTGGGCTTAAACCCTAAGCAAATAGTTAATCAAAGTCATGAGGACAAGGTTTTTGTCCCAGTAGATAATGGCGCTTATTTGGAACGCTTACACCGGATTTTAAATACTTTGGTGCCGGAAAAGTTCCAATGCTGGTTTAGCTGCTGTCAAAAATTACTCGAGTTCGAGTTGGTAATTTCCCCTATGATCCCACCATTGGGAACTGCTGCTACCACAGTTTTAGTCATGGGAAGATTCTTACAAGTGGCTGGGAGGAAATCACCCGCTGAAGATTTAGCTGTAAATGTAGTGGGTCATCAAGTCCGCACACAACCATACCATAAGCTGGTAAATAAAATTACCAGAAATATCCGGCGGACATTGGATTTAGATGTGATTTGGCAACAAACAGTTGACAGTTTAGGCAAAACCCTAGGGCTAGAGCGTTGCATTATCTGTCCTTACCACCCCTCTAGTTCTAGAGTCCAGGTCATAGCCGAGTATCACCACCCAGAGCGAGCTTCGATGCTCGGACGGGAAATAGATGTAACTTCTGAGCCAGCTTTTGCCAAGGCCTTGGCCACCCTAAAACCTGTTGTCATGGAGATGTCCCGGTATAATCTGTGTCACCCGGACAAAATCTTAGTGGTGGCTACTTGCTATCAAGACCAAGCTAATGGACTAATTGCCATCACTATTAAAGATGAATTTCACCCCTTGACAGATGCAGAACTAGAATTAGCCAAAGAGTTTGCTGATCAGTTGGGAACTGCGATCGCCCATGCTACCCTATATAAAGAACTAGAAGCAGCCCGTCAAAAAGCCGAAGCAGCCTCCCGCCTCAAAAGCGAATTTCTCGCTAACGTTTCCCATGAAATCCGTACCCCCCTCAACGGTATGATTGGCTTTTTAAAGCTGATTTTGGAAGGCATGGCAGATGATCCTCAAGAACAACATCAGTTTATTTGTGAGGCTCATTATTTATCAATACATCTACTCCATATTATCAATGATATCTTAGATATAGCCAAAATTGAAGCCGGCAAAATGGAGCTTGCTTGCTCCGCGGTCAAACTCAATGATCTATTTCAAGATGTAGAAAATTTTGTGCGCCCCCAAGCAGAGTCAAGAAACTTGAGTTTCCAAATGCAGATGCTCCCTACTTCTGATGAGATTATTGTCCATGGTAATTACCAAAGGTTACTACAGGTCATGCTCAACTTGGTGAATAATGCCATCAAATTCACCCAAGAAGGGAGTATTAACGTCAGTGCTGATTTAGTCTTGAAAAAGGCGAAATTTCAAAATCAGGAATTTCCCGGAATGGTCAGGGTAAAAGTAGCTGATACAGGTATCGGTGTTTCCCTGGATAAACAAGATAAACTCTTTCAATTATTCTCCCAGGTAGATGGTTCACGTACTCGCCAGTACGGTGGTACAGGTTTGGGACTAGTCATATCCCAGAAACTCATAGAAGCCATGGGTGGCGAGGTACATTTTTACAGTCTGGGGGAAGGACTAGGTTCAACAGTCACATTTACAGTACCTCTCTATCAACAACCTGTTTTAGTTGCTGCTGATGTTAACATCTCCCCTTTCTGAAAAGATTATAAATGTTGTGGTATCCACCATCCAGCATCCAGGGGTTCAAAACCCCTGTCTAATAGCAGAAGTCGGATAAATCCGACTATATTTGGGCATAATTGTTAAGGTCGTTGAGAATATCCAGGGGTTGAAAACCCGGACTTCTAGCTAAGTTATCTTAGAGGATGTTTGATAAGTTTTATCAGGTGATTTTAGACACTTCTTGATCCCCCCTAACCCCCCTTCTCAAGGGGGGAACTAGAGTCAAAGTCCCCCTTCTCAAGGGGGATTTAGGGGTATCTAAAAATATTAGATACACCATGAGGGACTTTTCAAACATCCTCTTAGATTATCTGTGACCATTTGAGAAGTCGGCGATCTTAACCACCCCACAGATCCCCGACTTTTACCTAAAGATAATCAAATACATGAGATTCTAGTCAGATTTATCTGACTTTAGCTTTGAGACGGGGGTTTCTAACCCCAGGCTCCCCTGGGTGGCGATCTGCTTGCAGCAGCGCTTCGCTATCGCCCCACAGATACCGGAGTGCTGAAACTAAATTATACTAGATTATCTGTGCTCATGTGAGAAGTCGTCGATCTTGCAGCTACAGTGAGTTTAAAAGCCTAATTGCTCGTTTATAATCAGCGGTACGACCTTGAGTGAGGAATAATTCCGCTGCTCTTTGGAAGTTTTCCCTGGCTTTGTTGATGTCTCCTAGATTACGGTAAACAAGACCGCGATTACCGTAAGCATCAGCATCATTAGGATTAATCCCAATAGCTTGGTTGAAATCAGCCAATGCTAAATCCCATTTTTGCAGGTCAGCGTAAACAACACCGCGATTGTAGTAAGCTTGAGCATAATTAGGATTAATCCCAATAGCTTGGGTGTAATCAGCCACAGCTAAATCCCATTTTTGCTGGTTATCGTAAACAACACCGCGATTGATGTAAGCACCAGCATCATTAGGATTAATCCCAACAGCTTGGTTGAAATCAGCCAATGCTAAATCCCATTTTTGCAGGTCAGCGTAAACAACACCGCGATTGATGTAAGCACCAGCATCATTAGGATTAATCCCAACAGCTTGGGTGTAATCAGCCAATGCTAAATCCCATTTTTGCAGGTTATTGTAAACATTACCGCGATTGATGTAAGCACCAGCATCATTAGGATTAATCGCAATAGCTTGGTTGAAATCAGCCACAGCTAAATCCCATTTTTGCAGGTTAAGGTAAACATTACCGCGATTGTTGTAAGCTTCAGCATAATTAGGATTAATCCCAATAGCTTGGTTAAAATCAGCCACAGCTAAATCCCATTTTTGCAGGTCAGCGTAAACAACACCGCGATTGATGTAAGCTTCAGCATAATTAGGATTAATCGCAATAGCTTGGGTGTAATCAGCCACAGCTAAATCCCATTTTTGCAGGTTAACGTAAACATTACCGCGATTGTAGTAAAAAGCAGCATCATTAGGATTAGACTGATTTTGACTGTAAAATTCTGGGAATCCTTGACTGACTACCGGGGAGTTTTTTGCAGATGTCCACAGAGTTTTGGGTAAAAACTCAGATTTAGCAGCAATGATTCTTTGGTATTTTTCTGTTTCTTCAGGTGTTAACCCCACAGTGGTAATGTTCTCCACACAACCGGGATAGGGAATTGAGGAACACATCAACCTGTGTGGATTGGTTTTAGTTTGACTCCAAGTGGGGGTAGAACTGAGGATCAATGTTATTGTTGTTAAGGCGACGGCGCTGGTTAATGCTGGTAGGTGCATAGGTTTTAACCTTTTATGGGTGGGGGGATAATTTCAGCAGTTACGGAAAATACATCAGCATCTGACTCAAGTGTATTTTATATTATTTGTCTATTTTTTGGTTAAATTATTACAGATAAGGGAAATATCTTTGAATTTCCGCAAACAATCCTACTCTGTTAAAGGGTTTGACCCCCCCACCGCAGGGATTGGGAGTTAGAAAGGAAAGCAAACAAACACAAGATTATACAACAGCGATCGCCCCACAGATCCCCCATAGATCCCCGACTTCTAGCTAAGTTATCCTAGACTATCTGTGATGATCTAAGAAGTCGGGGATCTTAACCACCCGACATCTGATTAACAATATTCATAGTTTCCACACTCACCCTACACACCCGCATCAACAAATCTATCACCTGTTCCTTGTAGTCTGCAAACCGGTAAGTATTAAACTTTTCCGCAATAGTCGGGTCTTTGGATTTCTTCTCTTTATATTGATCTAAAATCCACTCCAAGGCGGAACGATTGCCTAACATATATTCCCATGCTATACTGGGTATACCTTGTAATGTGGTTACATCATCTAAGATGATAATCCCTTTGGTTTTATCAGCTTTTAA